>CAZUOC010000377.1:0-3219 GCA_964622335.1 uncultured Ignavibacteriaceae bacterium | reverse complement strand
CAGCATATCCTGCAATTAATTTTGAACCATACTATACCGGATGGAATCATGAAATTAATATGCCTAACGGCGAACGTCCGCCAGCAAACTCGGAACGGGATAATTATTTCTCTCGTGCTCAAATGTATGGTTCTGTTTTATCAGGAGGATTATCGGGTCATGTACACGGAACTGCGGCTTACGATATGACTACAACCGGCGAACCTGCCGGAATGCGTCCACATGTTTGGGATGCCTTTAAGTATAAATCAGCCGCTTATATGCAATATTTAAAGGACTTCTTTCTTTCTGAAGGTAAAAAATATGAGGAACTGAAATTAGCGCGTCAGGATCTTATTCCAAATAAAGCTCCGGGAAGCCCAGAACCAGGTTTAGATGGGTGGTCATACATGATGCGGACATCTGAAAAAGATTTTGCTTTACTTTATTTTGAAAACCAGTCGGTAATACCGTCATTAACTAATTTTAGTCCTAACAATTCATATTATTTTCAATGGTTTAATCCTACTACTGGCGAATGGAAAGATAAGGTAATAATTAGAGCTGACGAAAAAGGTACGATTAAAGTTCCGGACTTTCCTGATGAGGAAAATCCGTCTTCCAGAGACTGGGCAGCAAAAATTGTTTTGAGAATATAGTAAGTTTTAAGTATTATTTTTCTCATTATTTACCTTAGTAATACGTAAACTTTCTGTTTTATCTTAACAAACGAATCTTAGTTTGAGGCAACTAAGGTTCCATAAGTTATTCAAACCGTTTCAATATCAACTGTTTTTACGGCATATCATTTGAAAATCTTTCAATAGGGCAAAAAAACTGAGAGAGTAATTAATTAAATATTTACTCATGTTGTAATCAAATTCTATGTGAGGGTATTATGAAAATCGGTCCATTTAAAAACGGTGCACCTGAATATATTGTAAAGGGAAATAATAAGATGCTTCTTGGAGATTTTAAAGGTGCGATACTCGAATTTACTAAAGCGATAATTATTGATCCGCAGCTTCCTCATTCATATACAAACAGGGGTGCGGCTAAACTGGAAATTCATGATTATGATGGCGTTATCGATGATTGTCTCCAGGCACTCAAACTTCATTTCAGAGCAGAAGTTGAATCAGAAAAAAAAGCAACTCGGAATAATGCAAAAAAATCCGTACAATCAAATCCGATTTATGCAAAATTATATGCTATGATCGGAACTGCAAAATTACTGATGGGAAACAGGGAAGAAGCATTGGTACATTTAAATAGTGCACGCTTGTTAGGTAACCAGGACGCTTACGATATAATGAAAACATACAGTAAGTAATTTCTGAAACAACTTTTACTACTTTACTTTCAAATTTCAGGAGAGCTCTGTTAAGTTCTATAACAAATTTTTTATAGAATTTAACATTTCATATCTTTACTTTTGATGAATTTATTACCTCAGAATAGCTACTACAAAAAAATTCTAAAGCTGGCGCTTCCCGCAATTGCCGGTCTATCAACACAGATGGTTGTCTCACTTGTCGATACAGCAATGGTTGGTAGGCTAGAAGAAGCAACCTATGCTCTTGCTGCGATGGGATTGGGACTTCTTGCAACATGGGCTTTGATAAGTTTTTTTTCAAGTCTTGCAACTGGAACACATGTTATAGTTGCTAGGAAGTTCGGGGAAAACGATAAAGATGCTTGTGCAGTTACTTTAAATAATTCTTTAATAATTGCTTTAGTTATTGGAATCTGTGTAGCATTGGTGGGAATTTTTGCTGCTCATACTATTCTTGATTTTCTAGCTGCTGATGTCACAGTAGGGCACTATGCAGGCGATTATGTCTTTTACAGGTTTATGGGGATTCCCGCATTCCTTATTTCAGTTTCTTTCAGAGGATTTTTTTTCGGAATAGGTAAACCTAAGATTTTTATGTTCTCAGGAACAATAACAAATTTACTAAACATATTTTTTAACACTTTGTTTATTTATGGAAATCTTGGAATGCCAAGAATGGGTCTTGCCGGGGCAGGTTTTGCATCAACACTTGCAACTTTGTTTGATGTTATTTTTTATTTTACCGCCATTATGCTGCCATCGTATAGAAAAAATTTCAGACCCTTTAAAAATTTTAAATTCAATCTTGGAATAATCAAAGATATTTATAGAATTTCTCTACCCGTTTCTTTTCAGAATATTTTTATTCTCATTGGGTTTCTTAGTTTTGTTGCAATAACAGGATTAATAGGTACTCTTGAACAAGCGGCTTCCCAGGCTGTTATAAGTACACTCTTTATTTCGTTTCTTCCTTGTTTCGGTTTTGGAACAGCAGTTCAAACTTTAGTAGGAAATAATATTGGTTCAGGAAAATTTGCTGCAGCAAAGATTTACGGTTTTGAAACTGCAAAGGTAGCGACTTACTATACATTATCGCTTGGAATAATCTTTTTTCTCATTCCACAATATGTCCTTTTAATCATCACAAACGATCAATCTATTATTGAAGTTGCAAAGCCAATATTAAGAATTGCCGGCTTTGCTCAAATTTTTTATGCAACTGGGGTGGTGCTTGCAAACGGTTTGCAGGCTGCAGGAAAAACTTTCTTTGTAATGATGGCTGAAGTAATTACAAACCTTTTAATATTTGTTCCTCTTGCTTATTTCTTTGGTGTTTATTTAAAGTTGGGCATAACGTGGGCATGGGCTGCTTTACCGATTTATATTATAGCTTATACTTTTATTATCCTTTACAAGTTCAGGCTTGATGATTGGAGACTTTAATCTAATCATTATCTAAAAGTTCTGTAACTTATCTCTTCTTTTCACAAATAACATCAATTTTATTAAAATAGGATTCAAAATCAGCATTTTTGAAGGATATTTAATTATGCTTTTTTAATAAAAAATCTTGACATTATTAACTATCTCAGATATATTTTGACTATGAAAAAGGTATTACTTGGGCTTTTTCTATTACTTTTTGTTGCTACGCTATTTGCAGGAGTCATATTAAGAGATTTTCGTGCACATAGTGAAGGCGAAGATATAAAGGTCGAATGGGAAACAGGGGACGAATCTAACATACAAAGTTTTGTCGTTGAAAGAAGCGGTTCCGAATCATCTTTTACAGAAATCAGTTCTCCCGTACATCCTAAAGGAAGTAATTCTTATTATTCATTTCTAGATGAATCACTTTTTAAAAATACTGATTATGTTTTCCAATACAGATTAAAGATTATTGA
>CAZUOC010000376.1:0-3232 GCA_964622335.1 uncultured Ignavibacteriaceae bacterium | reverse complement strand
CCCGACCTAAAGGTCGGGGCTAATAAAATAATTTTTTTTGTATTTGTATTAGTTTGTTATAAATAGCCCCGACATTTATGTCGGGGACATAAGAGCAAACAAAATAATCGGCTTTAGCCAAAAACAAATGAAATCGTTTATGAATTCTCTCATTTGTAAAGCAATTAAGGAAATGAAACTTCTGGAATTTTATTATGATGGTTACTACCGGAAGGTCGAGCTGCATACATAATCTCTCCTTGACTTCTACAATTTCTTTTATTTATATTATGGTGTACATTTGTACACCTATTTATTATGAATACGAATCTTATAGAACTGGAAAAATACTCGTTAAACTCAATAAATGGTGTTTTTGCCACCATTTATCCACTAATTCCGCGCCTGACGGAATTTATACCTTTTGATATTTACGACTATGAAATCCTGTTCAACGATGGTCCGACTGTTTCTCTTATAAAGAATGGAAAAACAATCGGCTGTTTCTATATTGAATCTCCCGGAATGCGCAGTCTCTTAAAAAAGCTTGACGTAGAAACTTTTGAAATGCTCACTGCTGCAAGTTCAGTTATTCGTCCCGGAGTTGCAGAAAGCGGAATGATGCAGGAGTTTATAGCGCGCCATAAAGATCCTTCGAGAAGAAAATATCTTGTAGCCAAGATGGAAGAAATACTCGGCGAAACTTATGGAGTAATGATTTACCAGGAAGATGTTATTAAAGTAGTTCATCACATTGGCGGACTTCCATTGGATGAAGCTGATTTACTCCGCCGTGCTATGTCAGGCAAAATGCGGTCGCATTCTGCAATGCAGGCATTAACAGATAAGTTTTTTAATTCGTGTCTTAGTAATGATCTCTCTCCCGAAATTGCAAAAGAACTCTGGCGGCAGATTGAATCATTTGCAGGTTATTCTTTCTGTAAAGCACACAGCGCTTCTTTCGCTTTACTCTCTTTCCAGGTAGCTTTTCTTAAATCTCATTATCCTGCCGAGTTTATGTCCTCTGTTCTTTCCAACCAGGGAGGATTTTATTCTCCTGCCGTTTATATACAGGAATCAAAAAGAATCGGCTTAAAAGTAAAGCTTCCCTGCATCAACAAAAGTATGTATGAATACACAGGCTGCGGCGATATAATCCGGATAGGCTTTCTTGGCATAAAACATTTCTCAAAAGCCTCTGCGGAAATAATAATTGAAGAACGTAAACGTATCGGTTCGTTTAAGTCATTGCCTGATTTTCTCGTAAGAACCAGGATTGGCTATGAAGAAATTGTGCTTTTAATAAAATGCGGCGCAATGGATTGCTTTCACGAAACACGCCCGACTCTTTTACGTCTTCTCGATATTTATTTCCACAAGATGAAACTGCAAAAGGAAAATTATTCTGATCTGTTTATTAACGACTCATTCGATTTAATAGAACAGGTAAAAACAAATAAAGATTTTTCACTTATAGAAAGATGTCTGGCGGAGTATGAATCCTTCGATTATATGGTAACGCGTCATCCGCTCGATTTTTATTCCGAATGGACTGAACAAAAAAATATAATTAAGGCTGCCGATATGGAAAAATACAATCATAGAAAGATAAAGATGATTGGCTGGTATATGAGCTCAAAAAGAATAAGCACAAAGAAAGGCGACCCGATGAAATTTTTATCTCTGGAAGATTTAACGGGAACTTTTGAAGCGGTTATTTTTCCAAATATTTACCAGAGAGTTGCAGAAAAAACTTTGTCCATGGGTCCATATGTAATTGAAGGCAGAGCCGATGAAAATAATCTAATTGTTGATAAGCTCGAGGTTTTAGCAGATCATTCCATTAAAGCTGAATTTCAGTACGACAGCACAGGCTATAAATATAAGCCGGATGATGAAGGCTTAACCGAAGAAGATTTTTCTCTTGCAAAAGAGATAGATTTTGAAAAACTAAGAAGGGCTTATGTAGCATAATGATCACGTCTTCATTTCATTTCGCCGGACAGGTTCCGCTTCACGTTCATTCATATTATTCTTTGCTTGAAGGAGTAATTTCTCCTGAAGATATTATTGATAAAGCCGTTTCTTACAATCTGGATGCAATTGCTTTAACAGATACAAATGCTATGCATGGTTTAATTCCATTCTATAAAAAAGCAAATGAAAAGGGAATAAAGCCAATACTCGGGACCTATATTGATGAACCTTCCAACCTGCCTGACCGGCAGGCAGGTAAAAAAATCTACGCTTTATTTCTTGCAAAAAATTTTGACGGATATTCTGATATATGCAGGATAATAACATCAAGGAAGCTGAAGAACGACTTCACACTGTTTCGTTTACTTCAGGAATATTTCCCTAACCTGTTTATCATTTCTGCTTCTGCTGAACTTCTTCGAAGTGTTCCTTTTTATAATAATATATTTGTTGAATTAATTTTAACTGATGCTCACAGGAAAAATTCTTTACTCTTATATGAACTTGCTCAGAACCGGAAGTTCAAATATATAATCTCTAATCCTGTTTATTTCTCCAACGCAGAAGATTTTATATTGCATAAAGTTGTGACGGCAGCAAAGTACAGGGATACTTTTGAAAACATTAAGAAGGAATACCTGGTTGATAAGGAATTTTATTTCTCCAAATGGAGTCCTTTGAACAAGCCTCCTGGTTTTTTCTTAAAATATTATGAAAAGATTCCGCAGGCATTTCATAACATTAGAGATATTGTTGATAACTGCAATGTTGATCTTCAGCTTGGCAAGTGGAAATTTCCTATTTATCCTGACTTGCCTGCCGGACAGGCAGGTCTTAAGAAAGAAAATTCCTTTTCTTTTTTGCATAGAGTGTCTTATGCAGGTCTTGAGATGAGATATGATAAAATTACAACGATTATAAGAAATAGATTTGAGGAAGAATTAAGTATCATAAAAGATTTAGGTCTTGCTGATTATTTTCTTGTTGTATGGGATATTCATCGCGAAGCTCAAAGACGCGGAATGGTTACAATAGGAAGAGGTTCTGCAGCAAACAGTATTATATCTTATTGCCTTGGTTTTACCCAGGTGGATCCTATCAAGCATAATTTTTACTTCGAGAGATTTCTGAACAAAAGCCGTTCGTCTCCGCCTGATATTGATATTGATTTTAGCTGGAGAGAACGTGATGAAATTATTCGTTATGTTTTTGAAAAATATGGATATGATAAAGTTGCAATGATCTCAACACACGTTACTATCCGGGCTCGTTCTGC
>CAZUOC010000375.1:0-3251 GCA_964622335.1 uncultured Ignavibacteriaceae bacterium | reverse complement strand
CACCCTGTTTTTGGCAGGATACAGAATTCGGCTTATAGAGTTGAACTATACTTTTGTTCTTTTAATCTTAAAAAACTATGCTGAAATGCCGTTGGAAATTACATGAGATTCAGGATGATTTCACTGTAAAGTCTTTAGCGGATGCTCTTAATATCTCTGAAGTTTTAGCCCGCCTCCTTGTTATCAGGGATATAAAAAATTTTTTTGAAGCAAAATCTTTTTTCCGTCCCTCTATCGATTCCCTCAATGATCCTTTTTTAATGGATGGAATGGATACCGCAACAATGCGGGTAATTAATGCTCTTACGGAAAATCAAAAAATCTGTATCTATGGTGATTACGATGTTGATGGAACATGCTCTACTGCCATCCTTTACCTTTTCTTAAAAGAGCTTGATGCCAATGTTGAATTTTATATTCCCAAAAGATTGACAGAAGGCTATGGATTATCAACAGCAGGAATCGACTATGCAAAAAGTATCGGAACTTCTTTATTAATCTCTGTTGATTGTGGTATAACTGCCGTTGAAGAAACCGATTATGCAAACAGCCTTGGCATTGATGTAATAATTTGCGATCATCATCAGCCAAAAGAAACTTTGCCAAATGCTGTTGCTGTACTTGATCCTTTAAAACCTTCCTGCCGATATCCTTTTAAATATTTGTCCGGGGCAGGTATTGCTTTTAAACTTGCTGAAGGAATTGCAGATAGAATCGGGAAAAGAATCCTTCCCTTAAAGTATCTTGATTTGGTTGCTCTGGCAGGAGCCGCAGATATAGTTCCTCTAATCGATGAAAACCGAGTTCTTGTAAGAGAAGGTTTGAATCTAATTAATGATACGCCACGTCCCGGAGTTGAAGCATTATTTGAGAGCTCCGGATTATCTGCTGGAGATCTGACAACGGGACAGATCGTTTTTACAATTGCACCAAGAATTAATGCTGTTGGTCGTTTGGGAGATGCACATAGAGCTGTTGATCTTTTAATAACAAACAACAAGCAGGAAGCATTACAACTTGCACAGGTTCTTGAATCAGAAAATTATGAACGAAGAAAAATTGATGTCGATACTTTTGATACAGCGCTCGATCTTGTTGAAAATTCCCTCGATCTTCATAATGAACTCGCTATCATTTTACATAATAGCGAATGGCACCCGGGAGTTATTGGTATCGTTGCTTCAAGATTAGTAGAAAAATATTACAGACCAACTATTATGCTTACAACTGTTGATGGGGTTGCAAAAGGATCGGCACGGAGTATTTCAAATTTTAATATTTATGAAGCACTTCAAAAATGTGATGATATTCTCCTTCATTTTGGTGGTCACCAGGCAGCAGCCGGATTGGCAGTAGAAATAGAAAAGCTTGGCGAATTCAAAAGTCGTTTTAACAAAATTGTTAAAGAGACCTTGCTGGAAGAAAACCTATTGCCTGAAATTCATATTGATTCCAAATTAAAGCTTTCAGAAATAACTCCTAAATTTCTTAAGATACTAAGCCAATTTTCTCCATTCGGTCCAGGAAATATGAGACCTGTTTTTCTTAGTGAGGATGTAAATATTGTGGGTTCTCCAAGAATTGTTGGTACCAATCATCTTATTCTTGCTTTTAAGCAGGAAGGTTGTGAAAAAGTTTTTGATGCTATAGGATTTAACATGGGAGATTATTGTGATTCTCTTTTGGAAGAAAATTCACAGATTGATATAGTATATACAATTGATAAAACATCAAAAGACGGAAGAGTTTTTCCGCAATTCAAATTAAAAGATATTAGAACAAAATCTGAGGAGTTAGTTTAATGTCCGGTCATTCAAAGTGGGCAACAACTAAAAGGAAAAAAGCAGTAATAGATGCCAAGCGCGGTAAGATGTTCACCAAGCTTATTAAAGAAATTACAATTGCAGCACGGGAAGGTGGAGGCGATCCGGTAGGCAACCCAAGATTGAGACTTGCAGTTGATAATGCAAAGTCTGCTAATATGCCGCAGGATAATATTGAAAGAGCAATAAAAAAAGCTACCGGCGAATTGGAGGGTGTTACATACCATGAGTTTACTTATGAAGGTTACGCAACCGGAGGTGTTGCTCTTCTTGCTGAGGTTGCTACAGATAATAAAAACAGAACTGTTGCAGAAGTACGCCATCTTTTTACCAAGGGTGGGGGAACACTTTCAGAAACCGGCTCTGTCGCCTGGATGTTCAATAGAAAAGGAGTCGTCACACTACCCAAACAAGAAAAAACTGAAGACGAGATATTGGAAATTATTTTAGAGGCTGGTGCTGATGATCTTCAAACAGAAGAAGATTTTTATGAAATACAAACTTCTGTTGAATCATTTGAAACTGTAAGAAAGGCACTTGTTGAAAAAAACATTAATATTGAAAATGCTTCGCTTCAGTGGATTGCCCAAAACTTTGTTAGTTTGTCCGGAGAAGATGCAGAAAAAGTTATAAAACTTATTGAAGCTCTCGAAGAAAACGACGATGTTCAGAATGTTTATTCAAATGCCAATATCGATGAGGAAACAATAAATAAATCAGCTTAATTATTAATGATCATTTTTGGCGTAGACCCGGGAACGAATCTCACAGGATTCGGAATTATTAAGCAAACAGGAAATAATTTTGCTCTTGTTAAAAACGGGTTGATAAAACTCCACTCAAAAAACTCCCTTTCTGAAAAGCTTGTTGTTATTTACGATGAGGTAAAAGACTTGCTCAAACTTTATAAGCCCGATGAATTCGCAATTGAAACTGCTTTTTATGGAAAAAATGTTCAATCAGCAATGAAGATTGGTTATGCACGTGGAGCGGCAATACTTGCTGCAGCTCATTGTAAAATACCAATGAGTGAATACTCGCCGAGAGAAATAAAAAAATCTGTTGTTGGCAGGGGTGCCGCATCAAAAGAACAGGTTTCTTTTATGATAAAAACATTATTAGCGGCTAAAGAAATAAAAATGAAATACGATGAATCTGATGCTCTTGCCGTTGCACTTTGTCATGCGTTCAGAATGGGTAATCATAAAAAACAAAGTAATAATTGGAAAGCTTTTGTTGAACAATTTCCGGATCGGGTTATTAGTCATTAGTCATTTGTTGTAATTCAATAGTCATTCATTGTCATTTAATTTTGATTTAATATAAAACAAGTTTTAATATGATCGGCTTTTTAAACGGCAATATTATATCAATTAAACCAACTAAAGTTCTTTTAGACGTAAATGGCGTTGGTTACTTAGTCAATAT
>CAZUOC010000374.1:0-3264 GCA_964622335.1 uncultured Ignavibacteriaceae bacterium | reverse complement strand
AGCAGTACTAAAATCAGGAATGCACTTGTGGAAGGAAATATTGAATTAGCAAACACGTATCTTGGCGGACAGTATTCTTTTAGCGGTATAGTTGTCAGTGGTGACAGAAGAGGTCGTACACTTGGATTTCCCACCGCAAATATTCAACCAGATGATCCCGAGAAACTTTTACCTGCTCTTGGTATTTACCTTGTTGAAATTTTTATCAGAGGTAAAAGCTTTTTTGGTTTATTAAGTGTTGGAAAAAGACCAACATTTTATAATGAGGGGGAAATAGTTCCAGAAGTATATATTTACGATTTTGATGAAGACATTTATGATGAATATATCACCGTCAACGTTGTTGAAAGATTAAGAGGAGAAGAAAAATTTTCATCTGCAGAAGAATTAATAAAACAGATGAATAAAGATAAAGAATCCGGCCTAGAGATTTTAAGTAAGAAAATTAATTAATCCCGGAGTTTCTGGGATTATATTGTATAACAAATAAAGGAAAAGTAAAAATGACAAAGGATGAAAAGCTCGAGATAATTAAGAAATTCGGAGAAAGTGATAAGGACACAGGCAAGTCCGAAGTTCAGATTGCATTGCTTACAAAAAGAATCAATGATCTTACAGAGCATTTTAACAGGCACGCAAAAGACCATCACTCAAGAAGAGGTTTAATGATGATGGTTGGTAAAAGAAGAAGACTTCTTGATTACTTAATGAAAAAGGACGTTGAGAGGTATAGAGGAATAATTAAAGAATTGAATATCAGAAAATAAGAGGTTTTGAAAATGTCCGTAATTAAAGAAGTTTTACTCGGCGGAACGAATTTTTCCGTAGAGGTTGGAAAGTTTGCTAAACAGGCAAATGGTTCTGTAATGACTCGTTATGGTGATACTATGGTTTTGGTTACTGCAGTAACCGCAAACACTGCTCCCGAAGGAATTGATTATTTTCCGCTGCAGGTTGAATATAGAGAAAAGACATCCGCTGCAGGAAAGTTTCCCGGCGGTTATATTAAAAGAGAAGGAAGACCGACTGAAAAAGAAATATTGAGTTCAAGATTGATCGATAGACCGATCAGACCATTGTTTCCTAAAGAATTTAACAATGAGACTCAGGTAATTGCTTTTGTTCTTTCTTATGATGGGGAGAATGATCCTGATGTTATCGCAGCGACAGGAGCTTCTATTGCACTTTCTATTTCAGATATTCCTTTCGATGGACCCATGGCTGAAGTCAGGGTTGGAAGAATTAATGGCGAGTTCTTAATTAATCCTACACACGCACAACTACAGCAAAGTGATTTAGAACTTGTTGTTGCTGGTACTGCAGATTCTATCATTATGGTTGAAGGTGAATCTAAAGAAGTAAGTGAAACTGATTTACTTGATGCATTAAAGTTTGCCCAGGTAGAAATCGGAAAACTTGTTCAGCTTCAGCTCGACCTGGTGAATGAAATAAAAAAAGAAAAAATGGAAATTGCTGCTGTTGCAATTGATGAATCATTAAAAAAAGACGTTTATGATCTTGCAAGCAAGAACTTCAAGGAGATCGTTTATTCTGTTTTAGCTAAAGAAGAAAGAAACCAAAAAAATAAAGAGCTTATAGAATCTGTTCAAACCTCACTCGCAGAAAAATATCCCGAACAGGAAAATGTTATTGGTGAGGTTCTTCATGATCTTGAAAAAGATTTAATGCGTGAGAGAATTCTTGCTGAAGGCATCAGGCTGGATGGAAGAAATACAACTCAAATTCGTCCTATCACAATTGAAACTGCTGTTTTACCTAGAACTCATGGTTCCGCACTTTTCACAAGAGGAGAAACACAAAGCTTAACTACGGTTACATTAGGAACTAAGAATGATCAGCAATCTGTCGAAGGATTATTAGAAGAGTATAGTAAAAAGTTTATGCTTCATTATAATTTCCCTCCGTTTAGTGTTGGTGAAGTTGGTAGAATGACCGGAGTTGGAAGAAGAGAAATCGGTCACGGTAATCTTGCAGAAAGAGGATTAAAAATTGTGTTTCCAGAGGAAAACGATTTTCCATATACAGTAAGAGTAATTTCAGATATTCTTGAATCGAACGGTTCTTCTTCCATGGCAACTGTGTGCGCCGGTTCTCTTGCGTTAATGGATGCAGGCGTGCCGATGAAAAAATCTGTTGCAGGAATTGCAATGGGGCTTATTAAAGAAGGCAACAGGTATGCAGTTCTTTCAGATATTCTTGGAAATGAAGATCATCTTGGAGATATGGACTTTAAAGTTGCCGGAACACAAGATGGAATTACTGCTTTCCAGATGGATATCAAAATTAAAGGTGTGTCTTTTGACATTATGGAAAAAGCGTTGCACCAGGCTAAAGAAGGAAGACTGCATATACTTGGAATTATGAATGAAAATATTAGTTCCCCGAGAGAAAACCTTTCTCCGTTTGCCCCAAGATTACTTACTATGAAAGTTGAAACTGATCAGATTGGGTTGATAATTGGTCCGGGCGGAAAAACAATACAGGGAATGCAAAGGTTGTTTGGCGTAGATATCAATATTGATGACGATGGAACAATCAGCATTGCTTCTCCAAATAAAGAAAATGCAACAAAGTGTAAAGAGTATATAAAGAAGCTTACAGCTACACCAGAAGTTGGAGAAGTATATGATGGAGTTGTAACAAAGATTATGGATTTCGGCGCTTTTGTTGAGATACTTCCCGGCAAAGAAGGTCTGCTGCATATATCTCAGATAGATAATAAACGCGTTGAAAAAGTATCAGATTATTTTAAACAAGGAGACAAGGTTACGGTTAAGCTTTTAAAAGTGGAAAACGGCAAGTTTTCTTTGAGTAGAAAAGAGCTTCTTAAAGAAGCGAATAATTCAAATGCTTCTAAGGAAGAAAAAAAACTCCGTAACTAATTAGGTTTAACATTCAGTATTTATTTTTAGTTTAAATAAGATGTGCTTAACAGTGAATGAATATTTTATTCGTTTTTATTTTTCTCTTTTTATAGAGGGAGAATTTTATTTTTCTCCAAAAGAGAATAAATTTTACGGTTTAAGCCATCTTTTAAAAAAATTGTTGTTGGAATATAAAATTTCAATGAAAGAGTTTGTTCTTTATGATAAAAGAAATTATAATAAACTCCACGTCAGCACAAACACGTGTTGCAATAACAGAAGAAGGAAATCTGGTCGACTTTTTTGTCGACTATCCTGAAAACCGCCGTATGGTGGGGGACATATACCTGGGGAAAGTCGCAAGGGTATTGCCCGGCAT
>CAZUOC010000373.1:0-3272 GCA_964622335.1 uncultured Ignavibacteriaceae bacterium | reverse complement strand
CTGAACCAAGTAATATTAACATTATTGAATCTCTATTTATTTATAATTCTTTACAAGTGAAATATGCGCTTTGAATTGCTGAAACTACATCTCCAATCTTTTCTGCATCTCCTACCGGATAAACAGGAATTTGATTTTCCAACTGATACAATAATTCTTTTTCAGGACGCATACCGGCAGTTACAACATAAATGTCAATGTGGTCAATTCTAAAATCACTAAATACATTTTTACTTTTCAGATAAACAGATGAACCTGTTATGTGTTCTACTTTTTTGTTAGTGTAAACAGGGACATTGTTCTCTTGCAGCTTATTTAAATTAAGTTTTCGGGAAACCATTTCCATATCGCGGGCAATATCGTCGAGCATTTCGACAATTATAACTTTATTGCTGTAGTCGAGTAAAGTATTTGCTATTTCAACGCCAACAGAACCGCCTCCAATTACAAGAACATTTTTGTTTCGGGGAATATTTGTCTCGTATAATATTTCAGCCCATTTGTATTCTTCAAGTCCTTCTATCTGTGGAATAATAGGTTTAGAACCGGTCGCTAAAATCACACCATCATATTTTCCTACAAGATCTCCATGGTTTGCTTCTTTCCTGCTTAATGGAATTCCTTCTACTTCGTGCTTTAAATAATCAATTTGTTTCTGTAAGGA
This sequence comes from uncultured Ignavibacteriaceae bacterium, assembly GCA_964622335.1. Lineage (GTDB taxonomy): Bacteria > Bacteroidota > Ignavibacteria > Ignavibacteriales > Ignavibacteriaceae > RBG-16-34-14. Next base: position 2,608 of record CAZUOC010000373.1, on the reverse strand, counting down.
TCCTTTTTGAGAAGGGAGTGGAGCAAAATTAAACTGTCCGCCCAATTCGTTTTTTTCAAAAATGGTAACTTTATGCCCTCGTTGACGAAGAGTAATAGCAGCTTCCATTCCTGCCATTCCTCCACCAACAACAGCATAATTTTTCTTTTCAGTTGCTTGAACGATAGGTTCTAATTCTCTGCCAACTTCAGGATTTATTTCGCACTGCAAACCTTTACCAATTTTTATTCTACCCAGGCAGCCTGTTAAACAAGAACTACACGGGCGAATCCTTCCTTCAACAAGTTGTAAATATTTACCAACAAAATCTGGATCTGCAATTAACGCTCTGCCAATCGCAATAAAATCTGCGAGCTCTTTATTAAAAATAGTAGCGATGTCATTTGGCTCTGTAATTTGTCCAACTCCAATTACGGGCAATAAAGTATTTTCTTTAATTCTTTTTGCCAATTGCCACGTAGCACCTTTAGGAATAAAGTGATGCTGGTAATACCACGCAGGGCTTTCGCAAACGTTGCCGGATGTAATGTGAATTGCAGCAGCATTTTCTTTCTCAAGAATTTTAACTATTTGAATAGAATCTTCAATTGTTAATCCACCTGCAAACTTTTCATCCCCACTAATTCTGATGATGACTGGCAGGTTAACTTTCGATTTTATTCCCCGGAGAATTTCTATTCCGAAGCGGATACGATTCTCAAAACTTCCGCCGTATTGATAGTTTCGTCTGTTAGTAAGAGGAGACAAAAACTGCGCGATCAAGTATCCCAGACCAAATTGTAATTCAATCATATCATAGCCGGCTTTTTCCGCACGAACGGCAGCGTTGATATATTGCTGCTGAACTGTATTTATTTCATCAAAGGAAAGCGCTTGCGGTTTTTGACCACTGTTCTTACATTCAATATCGGATGCAGATAGATAAATATTCCCGGGTAATTTTGGATTTGCCATTCCTCCCGGATGATTAATGTGTGCAATCGCTTTAGCTCCATTCTGATGAACCATTTCAACAAGTTTTGTATGTCCATCGATTTTATCATCAGCATCAATCCCTATTTGTGTTGGAAGTTCGCGTACACGTTTATCAATATAGAAAGGTTCAAATATTATAGCAGAAACATGTTTTGAACGTTTATCCCAAAATGCAAGATGCCGGTTTGTGATATTTCCTAGGCTGTCTCCGTATCCGGTTTTAACTGCACTCATAAAAAAGCTGTTACGAAGTTTAATGTTTGCTATGTCCATAACTTCACCAAATTATTTTTTATTCTATTAAATATTTCATTTAGTCAGACTTTTTTATTTCAAATAGGTTATGGTTAGAATCACTGATGAAATATGTTTCTTTTAAATTTCGTTTTCTAATAAAAGTAGGAAATCCTTTTTCTACAGCTTTCTCAACTATTCTTTCAGCTTCGGATGATTGAAAACATATATGTCCAAAAGTTGGGGATTTGATTTTCCCATCGATAAAAAGTTCAAACTCAATACCGCTGCAAGAAGTATACAGAATTCTTACTTCCTCCTTAATACCAAAAATGGCAAATGAATCTTCGGATTGTAGATTAAATGTTCTTTCAATTTTACAGTTGAGTATGTCTGTATAAAATGAGTCTATATCTTTTTCGATTATAGGTAAGCCAATATGTAATATATTATTCATAAGACTCAATTTTTAGGAACATCTTTGAATAGTACTTTTAAACAATTTATCTTAAAACAAAACCAGGGAAGCTGATTTTTGTACTCAAGATATTCATTACCAAATTTTTTGATAGCTTCTGGCTCTTCAAAAAATTTAATCAGTACAAGCATTATTATTATTTCTACCGGTGCGATTAAAAGATTAAAAGATGGCGAACCGATTAGAAAGGCAAAGCTTAACGGGAAAAAGAGTAATCCTAAGTGCATAGGATGCCGCATATATTTGTAAACACCTTGTTTGACGAGAACATTTGTCCCCATTCTTTTTATGTCCCCTTTACGTCCATATTTTGCCAGCGTTCGACCAGTATTTTTATTTATCCTAATTACAAGTAAGCCAAGTAAAAAACCAATCACAAAGCTTATAATATGAAAAAGAATATTTGTATGTATATCCTTAAATAAAAAATTATCAAGATATAATCCTAAGACAGCACCGCCAAATAACATTATTATCCACACAAACATTCTTATCATACTTGTAGCTTCTATTTCCTAACCTTTCCAGGCTTCGGTTTCTAACTGTATAAATCTTCTTTTTTCATTTTCAGTCATAATTCTAATTCTGTAATCAAAATTTAATCCCATTGATTTAACTGGTCTCGCAATTGAATTAACGAGCGCATCAGCAATTGGTATGTTCGGAAATGGAAAAACAAAAACTACTGAAACTTTATTATCATTAAGTTCGACATCGTTAACTATTCCTAGTTTAATCAATGAATAATTAATCGCTGGATGAGTAACTTTAGAAAGTTCATTTATTACTTCTTGTTTTGTCATATTTATTCTTTTTTGATTGTAATTTATAATTAAATAAGATGCAATGAATTTAATATTGGTTCACGTACATTTGTAACGACTTCCGAAGAAAGTTACCTTTACTTCAGGAAGATATTTT
>CAZUOC010000372.1:0-3274 GCA_964622335.1 uncultured Ignavibacteriaceae bacterium | reverse complement strand
CAACTACCGAAAGACAATTATATACATACGTTGATAATGTATCAGGAAACAAATTTTACTACAGACTAAAGCAGATAGATTTTAACAGTAGCTATGAGTATTCAAATATAGTTGAAGTTATGACAGCTCCACGAAAGTTCGATCTATTCCAAAATTATCCAAATCCTTTTAATCCATCTACAAAAATTTCATATAGTTTACCTAAAGAAAGTTTTGTGACCCTGAAGGTTTATGATGTTTTAGGAAATGAAATTAAGACTTTAGTGAATGAAAAGAAATCTGTGGGAAATTATGAAGTTAATTTTGATGCTACTAAGCTTTCATCAGGAATTTATTATTATAAATTAACTGCAGGAAATTTTTCCCAGGTTAAAAAGATGATTTTGATTAAATAGGAAGTAACACTATTTATTGACACACTACAAAATAAATTACCCCGCATTTAACCGCGGGGTAATTTTTATTTAAAGCATTATCCTTAAACTTTATTACTACTTCATTAAAATCATTTTTTTATTTGAATTCAATCACAAGTTCTGGTCCAACGCCATATTCTTCATTGTTAAAACCACCCCATGATCTTGTAATAGTAAAACCCATATTTGTTATGAGTTGCTTTAGCTCATCTGGATAATAATAACGCATTCTAATGGGATGGATCACTTCTTCAACTAAAACATCATTAAAATATCTTCGATAAATCATATCAGGGTAGATTACCAACTTTTCTTTATTGATTTTGTGTTGTCTAAAAGCATAAACCAAACGACTACCGTCTTCCAAGTTGATTTCTTGATTAATGATTTCACCAGGATGACATCAACTCTTTCTCATCTCTTCGGCAGATTTATTTGGTTTAAAAACATTCACAATACCTCTGCCAGTGGTTTTGAGATGCTTTGAAATCGTTTCGAAAAAGCCATGAACTTCTTCATCTGATTCTAAGGCTTGCAAGACCCGATAGGGAGCAATGACAAGATCAAATGTTTCACTAAGATTCAGATTGGTAATATCACCTTTAAAGGTCTTAGTGTTGGTTAATCCTGATTTTGTTACTTTTTCTTCACAGGTTTCGAGCATTTCTTTTGAGAATTCAATGCCAACAATTTTTTCACATTCTCTTGCCAAAGGCAAAAACACACGACCAGTTCCACAACCAAGCTCTAAAACTTTCTTTGCTTTGAGTGATTTTATTCTTTCAATGTAAAATGGCACGTCATCTATAGGATGTTTAACAGTATCATAGAAACGTGCTGTGTTTTTTCGTGGATCCATAATAAATATCTTATTTCTGTATGCCTAACGACGTTGCCGCTAACCAGCAGCCCAGAACAGTAATGCCGAATAGAAACAACTAACTTTTATTTATAAAAATGTTTCTTAGAATAACCTACCTTAAAGAGAAACTAAACTTTACAAACACAACTTTATTATTACAAAAATGCCGCACTGAAAAACGCTGTCCGTGTTGAGCGGCGGGTTAGCCATTATTTTACTTTTTTTCAGAATTATTTTTCTGTGCATTTGCTTTCTGAAATAATTCCAACAACTCTTTAGATACTTTCTCTGGTGAACCAGCATTAAAAGGTGGAGATGGATCATATTCAATTGCCAATTGAATTAATTTGGCTAAGGTTTCATTTCTAACAAGTTCCACCAATTTTAATGACATATCTATTCCAGCAGACACACCAGCTGAAGTAACTACTTTACCATCAATAACATATCTCGATTTTATTGGTTCGGCACCATACTTCTTCAATTTTTCTATATGATTCCAATGAGTTGTGGCTTTTAAATCTGTTAGTATACCAGCAGCGCCTAATAATAATGAACCAGTACAAACTGATGTTGTGTATTTTGTTGTCTTATGAATATTTTTTATCCAATTAAGTATTTCATTATTATTCAACAGATTATCTATTCCAGAACCACCAGGAATTATAAGTATATCAGCCTCAGTAATCTCTTTTATTGAGTATTGAGAGACGAGATTTAAGCCACCCATACAATAAATATTTCCAGGTTCTATTGATACAAAATATACTTTTGCGTTCGGAATTTTTGAAAGAACTTCATAGGGCCCGACCGCATCCAATGCAGTCGTTCCATTGAATAACAAAATAACAATCATCAAACTATCCATAGTTAAATCTCTATTTAGATGGCTAACGACGTGGCAAATAACCGTCGCCCCAAAACAACAATGTCGAATAAAACTGGAACGCCGAAGATTATGCAACCGGTTTGTATATTTCTCCGTACAAGCCGGTTGCAACTACTTTAAATATTTGTACACTGCAAAACAGCAATATTTTTTATTTTCACAAAACTTAAGGACTACACAAATGTCGCTTACATTACGGCGTCCGGTTGATTTGCGGGTTATGTTTTCTATATCTTCTTTGCTACAATAAAATACTGTTCAGCTGTACCATGCAAACTTTCAGTTTCAACAATTTGGAAATTTTCATTAGCAATTAAATCTTCAAATTCAGAGATTCTAAAGAATCTTATATAAGGGACTATTCCCATTTTAGTTTGGAGGAATACCAAGAGAAATATAAGAATATTTAAAAATGACTTCTTCTCTCCCAAACAAGGTGTTACAGAAATAATCAATCCTCCCGGTTTCAATAATTCGTTTATCCTTGTCATAACCTTCTTTTTATCTTCTATAAAATGAAGAATATTTAAAGCCAGAACCACATCGAATGATTCCCTCTTATATCTCTCATTAAATATTGTTGATTGTGCGAAATCTATATTTTCAATTTTCCGCTCAGTCACTTTTCTTTTTGCAGCATCAATCATTTTGCGCGATATATCAATGCCGTGAATCTTTTTTACTTTGTCAGCTATTTCAATAGCCATTGTTCCTGTAGCACATCCATAATCTAAAACTATATCGCTAACATCGAGATATTTTTTAGTATTTTCAAGAGACCTGATTTCAGTCTGATCAATTTTTGGGGATCGCCTATCAAACTTATTTGATACCTTGTCCCAAAACTTTTCTGTTTTATTCATTCTTTACGTACCTATCTTAAAAACATAACGAAGTTGCAAATAACCGGCGCCCCAGCACAACAATATTGAATAAAACTGAAACGCCAAGTTTTTGCAACCGGTTTGTATTTTTCTCTACACAAGCCGGTTGCAACAATATTTTTTTATTTAGTTAAGTTGAACAACAATGTTTTTTAATTTCACTAAACCCACGAACTGCAAAACTGCCAAACTCATTTAGGCGTCCGGTTGATTTGCTTGATAT
>CAZUOC010000371.1:2371-3278 GCA_964622335.1 uncultured Ignavibacteriaceae bacterium | reverse complement strand
AAATATACGATTGTTATTCATGGCGGTGCAGGAACTATTGATAAATTAATGCCAGATTCACTAAAACAGGAATATATAAAATCGCTTAAGGAAGCGTTAATGATCGGGAAAGAAATTCTTGAGAAAGGTGGAAAAAGTATTGTCGCTGTAGAGCAGGTTATCAGGTATTTTGAAGAAGATCCCAAGTTTAACACGGGTAAAGGAGCTGTTTATACTTCAGAAGGAACTCATGAACTCGATGCTTCGATTATGGATGGAAGCAATCTATCAACCGGTGCTGTTACACTTATAAAACATGTCAAACATCCGATATCTCTTTCAAGATTAGTTATGGAGAAAACGCGTCACGTTTTATTAGGCGGAGAAGGTGCGGAAAAATTTGCAAAGGAAATGGGAATGGAATTAGTTCCGAATAGTTACTTCGATACTGAATCAAGATATTTGCAGCTTCTAAAAGCAAAGCAGAAAACCGAAACAGTCGGCTGCGTTTGTCTTGATAAATATGGAAATCTTGCCGCAGGAACTTCCACCGGAGGACTGACAAATAAAATGGCAGGAAGAATTGGTGACTCTCCTTTAATAAATGCAGGAACTTATGCTAACAATAAAACCTGTGCTGTTTCAGGAACTGGTACAGGTGAGGAGTTTATCCGGCATACTGTTGCTTACAATGTTTCTGCATTAATGGAATATAAAGAAATGACTTTAAAAGATGCTGCTGATGAAGTTGTTTTTCATATTCTTAAGAAAAATGATGGGGGAATAATAGCAGTGGACAAAGATGGAAATTATGCTACACCTTTTAATACCTTAGGAATGTACCGCGGTGTTGCAACATCAGACGGAATTTTTGAAATTAAAATCTGCTTTAATTTTACTAGAAAACGTCGATAAAAACGATATATCT
>CAZUOC010000371.1:0-2361 GCA_964622335.1 uncultured Ignavibacteriaceae bacterium | reverse complement strand
TATATGTGGGAAAAACCCGAACACAAAAAATTTTGGGAATAAAAATGAAAAGACCTTCAGAAGGAGATTACGCCCCTTTTTATGCCGGGTACATTAAAAATGTACCTGACAATGCAATTAAAGCATTCGAAGAACAACTTTATAAAACAAATGCTTTTTTCAAATCGATACCAGAACATAAAATAGATTACAGGTATGCTGAAGGAAAATGGAGTATTAAAGAAATTGTCGGACATCTTATTGATAATGAGAGAGTAATGTCTTACCGGGCTTTAGCAATTTCAAGAAATGAGAAACAATCTCTTCCCGGTTTTGAGCAGGATGATTATGTGAGGGAATCAAATTATTCTAAAAGAAATTATTCCAATCTAGTCGAAGAGTTGAAAAAAGTGAGAGAATCAAATGTTCTTATGTTCAAGAATTTTTCAGAAGAGATTCTGGATAGAAGAGGAGTGGCAAATAATTCTGAAGTTACTGTAAGAGCAATTCTTTTTATAATTGCAGGACACGAACTGCATCACATTAATATTATAAAGGAGAGATACCTGAAAGAGAAATAATCAGAGCAGTTTAACAATCTCTTTGATGATTTTTTCTGTTGCTCCGAGATTTTCTTCAATATATCTCAAGGAAATTTCTTTTTTGGACTTTCTCAGGTCATCGTTACTAAACAAAGTTCTTAATTCTTTATAAGCTTCTTTTTTATTCCTGATAAGAATTCCACTTCCTCTCTTCTGCAATTCCTTTGGTTCCTGGGAATTCTCAATTTTTGGTCCGAATAAAACCGGGACTCCGTAAACTGCTGCTTCAAGAACATTGTGAACATTTGATTTAAAGCCTCCTCCGACAAAAGCAACATCTGCATAAAAATAAAGTGTAGACAATATTCCTATTGAGTCCACTATAATTACTTTTTCATTTTTATAATTATTCAAATGTGAAAACCTTATTGTGTCGACATATTTTCCAACTTCATTTTCAATATTTTCTATATTCAGAATCGTTGGTTCGTGTGGTGCCATAATCATTATGATATTGCCCAAATATTTTTGAAGCTTTAGGAAAACAGGGCAAATTATTTCTTCATCGGCGTTCCAGGTACTTCCCGTAACAAATACTTTCTTATCTTTCAAAATTTCGTCTTTTATAAGCCGGCTTTTTTTTGCTTTTAAGCTTTTTTGGTAAACTCTGTCAAATTTTGTATCTCCAACAATTTTAAGCTGCTCATCAAGACATCCAAATTCCTTGAATCCTTCCGCATCCACTTTTGAGACTGCTAGAATTCTTGTGATATTTTTAAAAAGAGCTTCATGAAAATTTTTTATTAAAGGCATTTTCCTTGAAGATCTTTTTTTCATCGTAGCGTCAACCAGAAGCATCGGTATCCCGGTTCTTTTCATTTCAAAAATATGATTAGGCCAGATATCGTATCTCATAATTACAGCCAAATCCGGTTTTACTATACCTATAAATCTTCTGGCGTTTATTGGTGTATCGAAAGGTATATATGAAATGAGATCGGCATAAAGATACTTTTTTGAATTTATATATCCGGATGGAGAAAAAAATGTAACAAGAATATTTACATTAAATTTTTTCTTAAGCTCTTCAATGATTGGTTTTGCTTGTTCAAATTCTCCAAGTGAAGAAGAATGAAACCAGATGAGCTTTTTTGTTTTATTGAGAGATGCTGCATCAATTATAAGATTTTCAAAAATCCTTTTTCTTCCCCTTAGTCCAATTCTGATTTTAGAGTTAAAAAGGCTTCCAATCAGTAGAGCGAAATAAAGTGGTGGCAGTATAAAAACGTTATAAAAGAAGAACCAGATTTTTATCATTAAGAATTTATCAATTTCATAAGTTTGTTATATGTATCAAGCGGGCTTAGCTCAAGCATACATTTAAAATGTTTTTTTGGACAATTCTCTCTGCCGATGTGCGTACATGGTCTGCAAGATAATGTTTTGTTTTCTAAAATTAAATTGCGGTTTTTGTAAGGTGTAAAACCAAATTCTCTCACTGTCGATCCGAAAAATGCTAAAACGGGAACCTTCATTGCACAAGCAGTATGCATTAAACCCGAATCATTACAAACAATCGCCTTGCATTCTTTCATATCTGCTGCAGTCTGTAATAAATTATTGTTGTTACTTAGATCGATCGAATTAAAAATACTTTTCGAGATTTCCTCACAAATTTTCATGTCTTCTTTTCCACCAAATAAGAGAATTATTTTTCCTTCATCGCTTAATTTTTTGCCAAGACCTATATAATAATCTTCAGGCCAACTTTTGGTAAAATGGCGGGAGCCGGGAGCAAGCCCGATATAATCTTTTTCTTTTCCGTTTATTGAAGTAGTTT
>CAZUOC010000370.1:2750-3285 GCA_964622335.1 uncultured Ignavibacteriaceae bacterium | reverse complement strand
ATCAAAGCTTTACACTGATCTCGGTTACTTTACGAACAACCAGGAAATCTGCTCTGATGTATCTGACGTTTTTAATTACCTGACAGGATATTCAAAACAAACCGAATTCAAGAAGCTTATTGTGGCTCCTATAAATATGAGAGAAAAATTTCTTGAATTGATATTAAGAGAAATTACTAATGTACAGTCGGGTGGCAAAGGCAAAATAATTATTAAACTTAATTCTCTTGTTGATCCGGCGCTTATTGCAGGACTTTATGAAGCATCGAATGCGGGAGTAAAAATTGATTTGATCATACGAGGCATTTGCTGTTTGATTCCAAAAGTTCCGGGCTTAAGCGAAAATATAAGAGTCATAAGCATTGTCGGCAGGTATCTTGAACACAGCAGGGTTCTTTATTTCTTCAATAATGGTGAAGAAGAGATTTATTTAAGCAGTGCAGATTTTATGCAGAGAAACTTAGACAGACGGGTAGAAATTGCCTGGCCTGTTGAAGATTCTAAAATAAAAAGTGAAATAATGAAAAGCCTCCTC
>CAZUOC010000370.1:0-2740 GCA_964622335.1 uncultured Ignavibacteriaceae bacterium | reverse complement strand
ATAAAAGATAATATAAAAGGAAGAGAACTCCAGCCCGATATGAATTATATTAGATTCGGTGGAGATGGGAATGACAAAAAAATAAATTCACAGGAATGGCTTATGGATTATGCAGTGAGATCTTCTGCAGGATATTCAAAAACAAAACCTTCGGCACTAAGATAACCCTTAGGATACGCCCGATCTTAAAAATCAGTATATCTAACTCTGTATTAGCAAAGTAGAAAAGATTGACTTTATCAATTTTGAATTCTATCTTTTAATACGCACCATAGAGAGATAAACTAAAAATATAAACTGTGAACTAAGTTCCGGTGATTAATTAATAGACTTCTACAAAATCAGCCGAAAAAGGGGTGTCCAGGCTTAAGCCTGTCACAACCTAAGGTTGAAACCCTGTAGATGAATTCTGTCATTAATTAATAACCGGTATATATTTTAAAATATTTAATGCTGTCAGTTTGAATCCGTAAAGCTCAATCAATTCATAATAAAACAAAGGGAAAAAATGAAAAGGAAGATATTCGTTTTTATTCTTTTGCTGGTAAACTTAACAATCTCACTTCAGGCGCAGGAATCTTTCGATGTTGTACCGCTTACACACCCCGATGGAAACTTCCAAGCTAATGCAATCAACGATACCACTAAAGTTGCCGGAATACTTGTAAAACCTGATTCCAGATTCCACGCTTTAATGTGGAAACCGGATAGTGAATTTGTAGAACTCGCAGAGCCGGAAGGCTTTAATAGCGCTGCCTGGGCGCTTAACGATTCAGGTCAGGTTGTCGGTACGATTTCAGCTGTGGGCAGCTCAATTAATCTGGCAGTTATTTGGAAAAATGACAACTACACTGAGCTACCGCTACCTCAAGGAGTGCAAAATTCAAATGTGTTGGGCATTAATAACAGCGGTGAAGCCGCCGGTTGGTACACTGACATCAATTCGCAAACACACGCAGCCTACTGGGATGCAAATGGTGAAAGACATGATTTACCTTCCCTTGGCGGGAATTTTGAATTTGCTACGGGTATTAATGAAAACGGTCAGATTGTAGGCAGCTCAACGAATTCTGAAGGTGAAACACACGCCGTTATCTGGCAAACCGGAACAATGGAAATAACCGATTTGGGTACGCTTAATGGATGGTATACCGAAGCTCGTGATATTAACTCTTCCGGGCAGATTGTTGGATATGCCGGGAATGCTCAGGACGGTAGTTTTCACGCATTTGTTTCGCAAGGCGATTCTTTGATCGAGCTGGAAACACTCGGTGGTGTCAACAGCACTGCATGGAGTATAAATGACAGCGACGTTATAGTTGGAACCTCAGCCCCTTCTGCTAAAGGAATGGTTTCAAACCAGCCTAAGCAACGGAAGAATTTTCGTTCTCCTTTCCCAAACACAAGCCTTAACAAAACCCTGGAGGAAGGTCATGAGGCTACGACCTGGAAGAAGAGTAAAACAACCGGCTTGTTTGAAGCTTCTAACTTCAATGATTTGCTATTAATAACACAGAACAGCCATTTGATTGACGCAGTGGCTGTAAACGCAGTCATTCAGGTTATTGTGTCCAACGCTTTAGCGCAATACTTTTTACTTAAGCCGGGCAAACCAAAGCTACGGATAGTAGAAGTAAAAATTGATAGTAGTCAACGACTGGTCGTTGGAAGGGTGGTTGAATTTACTGTTGTTATAGCTAATGAGGGAACGGGTACTGCCTTTGATACTAAATTTACTGGTAATTGGTATAAAACAGTGACAATCGGGAACATACTTGCGGGTCAAAATATTACTGTAAAACCGAAAGTCGTGATGAGAGAAAAAGAAAAAGAGACTATCACTTTCTATGTTGATGCAACCGATAGTGAGGGCAATAGAGAATATTCTGATAGTTGGGAAGAGGAGTATTGGATTGAGATCAATGCGTTTGATGCTCTGTTTGCTCTTGTCGGTGCAAAAGCACCGGAAGTGGGAAAGACATCCCTTAATAAAAGAAATAGCGAGAATTTAATTGATATTTATGTTGATAGTATGCTCGTAGTTAATGATCTGAAAAATTATTCTTCATCCGGCAAAGTGACTGTTCCGATAAATTCCTCAACTCCTTTGGTAGAAGTTGTTTACGGAAACGCTGCAAATAACGATTCTTCATTTGCTTCCTTTTATTTAAATCTCCTGTCATCAGACTCAACTTTCTCAGAAGACAACCGTATTACTTTCGTTGAAACTGAAAAAGATTCTATCAAAATGTTTGTCCAAAGAGATGCTCGCTTTTTTGCAGGTGATTCGTCTCAGGTAGATATTGATTTTTTTCATGCTGCAGCAGCGTTGCCGAAGCTTGATATTAATGTTTCGGGCATAAGTGAAGAAGTACAACCACTCACATTTTCCGATTATATTTCACTGGAGCCAACCATTCAAACATTTAAGATTAGCAATGAATCTCAAAATATTGCCGAACAATCTTTTCAAGTTGATTTAAGCGGTCTGGAGGGGCAAGTAATTGATATGGCTATTGTGCCAGACACTTCAGGCACAGATACGAGTGATTTCCAGGTGATTGCCAATGACACTACAGGTAATAACCTTTCGGTAGAAATTGTAACGGGTATTGAAAGTCATACTCCGGTCCCGCACAAATTCGTGCTGTATCAGAATTATCCGAATCCATTTAATCCGGTAACATCGATAATTTATGCAATTCCAAAAACAGGAAATGTCTATATCAAAGTCTTTGAT
>CAZUOC010000369.1:0-3293 GCA_964622335.1 uncultured Ignavibacteriaceae bacterium | reverse complement strand
TTCCTTTGGCAGAAAACTTATCTGAAAAGATTCTCTCAGTAAGTTGTGTTGCTTATTCGGGAACGAGCGGGGCGGGCAAAAAAGCAAAGACAGACTTAATGCTTTCTGAAATGGATGGAAATGTAAAAGCTTATAAAGTAGAAGGACATCAGCATGAACCTGAAATTCTTCAGCAGCTTGCCAAAAAAGGATTCGATTCTTCATTCTCGTTTACTACTCACTTTTTGCCTGTTGCTACAGGAATTTACTTAACTGCTTCCGTTCATCTTAAGGAATCAGTTAATCAGGAAGAAATAAATGAGATTTACAATGATGTTTACAAAAACTCTTCTTTCATCAGATTAAGAAATACACCACCAGAACTAAAATGGGTTGTTGATACGAATTTCTGCGATATAAATGTAACCGTAAAGGAAAAAGTAATCATTATAACTACAGCTATAGATAATCTTATTAAAGGGGCATCCGGTCAAGCAGTTCAGAATATGAACAAAATATTTGGCTGGGATGAAACACTTGGAATTCTAAACAAGGAGATTAAAGATGCTGCAGTTTATTGAAAATGGTTCGATCTCGTCCGTGCAGGGAATTAAAGCCGCAGGAATTAATAGCGGAATTAAAAAACAGAAAAAAGACCTTGCTTTAATTTATTCAGATGTTCCTTGTAACGCTGCCGGAACATTTACTCTTAACAAAGTTGTTGCAGCACCTTTGGTTATATCAAAAGAGATAATTAATAAAAAGAAAAAAGTAAAAGCGATTCTCGTTAATTCAGGAAACGCAAATGCCTGTACCGGAGAAGTTGGTTTAGCAAATGCATTTAAGATGCAGGAATATTGTGCTGTAAAATTCGGAGTCGAACCGGATGAAGTAATTATAAGTTCAACCGGAGTTATCGGTCAGCAAATGCCGATGCAAAATCTTCTATCAGGAATTGATAAGATCTATGGTACTATTGATTATTGCCAGGGAAATGATGCCGCTGAAGCCATAATGACAACAGACACAAAAAAGAAAGCCTTTGCAGTAAAAGTAAAACTTCTAAAAGGTGAAATTGTAATTGGTGCAATCTGTAAAGGAAGTGGAATGATTATGCCGAACATGGCAACAATGCTTGCTTTTATGGCAACTGATGCTTCAATTGAACAACCTATTCTCCAGGAATTATTGAGTGAGGCTGTGAATGAATCATTCAACAAAATTTCTATTGATGGCGAGACAAGCACAAACGATATGGTTGTTCTGATAGAGAATGGAAAATCAGGAATAAAGATTAACAAGAGTGATAAGGATTACGAAATATTTAAGTCAGCATTAATTACAATATGCCAGGAAATGGCAAAATCAATTGCCTCTGATGGTGAGGGTGCTACAAAGCTGATCACTGTTTCTATTAACAATGCAAAAACTAAAAAAGACGCCGATGTTATTGCTCGAGCTATTTCAAATTCTCCCCTCTTCAAAACAGCAATGCATGGAAATGATGCTAACTGGGGAAGAATACTTTCTGCTGCAGGAAACAGCGGCGCTGACTTTTCTCCGGAAAAAGTAACAATAAGGTTTGACGATTTTTCAATCTTAAAACCAAATTATACAAATGGATTCAACGAAGAAGAAGCAAAAAAAATCTTAGCAAAAGAAAAAGTTACTGTTTCACTTGATCTTAACGAAGGGGAGGAATCTTCCATATGGTGGACGTGTGATTTTTCGGAAGAGTATATTAAAATTAACGCAAACTATAGGACGTAAAAATGAAAACTGTAATTATCAAACTTAGTGGAAAAACCCTCGATACATTTTGCACTGATCCTAAATGGATGAATAATCTTTTAGAGGTCAGGAAAAATTATGATGCTGTTGTAATTGTTCATGGCGGCGGAAATAAAATCACTAGCTGGTTATCTGCATTAGAACTTAAATCCGAATTTGTGAACGGACAACGAGTAACTGATGAAAAAACAATGGAAGTTGTTGCTGCCGTCCAGTCCGGTTTGCTTAACACAAAAATTGTTGCAACTCTTCATTCAAATGGAATTGATGCAATTGGTTTAACGGGAATAGATAAAGGTTTATTCATCGCCGATTATCTTGATAAAGATTTAGGATTTGTAGGGAGTCCGAAATTTACGGGAAAGATAGACTGGCTAAGCTCCCTGCTGAAAGAAAATATTATTCCTGTTTTTTCAAGTATTTGCAGAGACAGCGGCGGTAACCTGATGAATGTTAACGCCGATCTTTTTACAAAAGAACTTGCGCTTGCTCTAAATGCCGATTCAGTCTTCTTCCTTTCTGATATTGAAGGAGTTATGCTGAAAGGGGAAAAGAAAAACCCTCTTACACATGAGGAAATTATCACAGGTATTGAGCAAAAAGAAATATACGGAGGAATGATACCTAAACTACAAAGCTGTATTGAACTTATTGAAAAAGGTATCAATAAAGTCTGGATCGGAAATGATTTATCCAACTTTAATTTTGCCGACATATCGGGAAGTGATACCAAGGGAAGCTGGATTGTTAGCAAGTTACCGATCGCAGTCAATTATTAAAATAACTTAGAATAAAAAAGATGTCACTTAAGCTAAGAAGACAAACCAGAATAAAAGAAATCCTGAATGACAACGTAGTTTCAAATCAGGAAAATCTAAGCAAGAAGCTGAAGGAGGAAGGATACGTTGTTACACAGGCAACCTTAAGCAGAGACTTTGCGGAGCTTGGAGTTATAAGAACGATGTTCAACGGTTCTGCAAGATATATTTTAAATGCTAGTGAGTCCGGGAAACAAATAGCAAAACTAATTGGCTTTGAAATACTCAACATAGAGCATAATGAATCTTTGGTAATTGTAAGAACTTTATCGGGAAGAGCACAGGGTGTTGCATTCTACATAGACAGGCTCAATAAAGAAGAAATACTCGGTACTGTCGCCGGCGATGACACTGTGCTTGTTATCCCAAATACACATAAAAATATTCCGGTAATAGTTTCTTTAATTAAAAAAATTATGACGGAACTTCCATCAAAATAATGAGGAATATAAAATGAACAGAAAAAAAATTGCAGTTGCATATTCCGGTGGTCTTGATACTTCAGTAATGGTTAAATGGCTAAGCGAGAAATATGATGCGGAGATAATTACGGTTACAGGAATGCTTGGCAAAACAAAAGAACTGGACGGACTCGAAGAAAAAGCATACAAGACAGGTGCTTCAAAAGTAGTGATTGTTGACTTACAGGAAAAATTTGTAAATAATTATGTATTCAAAGCTCTTAAAGCAGCGCTTTATACGAAG
>CAZUOC010000368.1:0-3295 GCA_964622335.1 uncultured Ignavibacteriaceae bacterium | reverse complement strand
TCCGGCTAATTGGAAATCCTAATAAATAGCGTCTACCAATAGTCTATCATCCTTGCGAGGTGATAGACGATGGTTAAGACGCACTTTTTTGCAAAAGCAAAGAAGAAAGAACAAAGGTCATTAATAAGATTTGTGAAACTGCTTTTTGCTCTTTTCGAGCTAATAGGCTTGCCAAAATATAAAAGTAAGTTTAGTAAAAAGACATTCTCTTCATGGCAATTACTTGCTTTATTGGTGCTAAGGGCAAAAAGCAGGGTGTCTGTTGAAGATTTTGTTGAGCAGTGGCTGCCATGCGCCACTAAACTGCAAGATGTTCTTGAATTGAAGCAGCTTCCAACTGCTAGTTGTCTGAGAAAATTCGCCAGAAGGCTAAAAGCAGGATGGCTACATAAGGCATTAGCAGTTTGTCCTGCTTTCCTAGATGCTGATTTTCTTACTGTTGGAATTGATGGCACTGGCAACAGCAAGCAAAGGGGAAGCAAACATTATTATCGACGGATTGGGCAAAGGACAACTAAGAGAGACTTTGTCAAAGTAGTTGGATTAGCAGATATGAAAAGCCAACTGCTTATTGCAGTCAAGATACGGAAGAAAACAAGGCATGACAATGTTGATTTCAAACCTTGTGTAAACAAGGCCGCTAGAGCAGTAAAGATTGATGTTGTTTTGGGGGATAAGGGATTTGATGCTCAGAAGAACCATACTTTGGTTCATAAGCATGGGGCTTTGTTTATCGCTCCACTGAAAAATGCAGATGTTCCTATTTGGAGAACAAGTGGAGAAGACAGGAAAAAGTTAAAGCGATATTTTCCTAAGAAAAAATATAACCAAAGAAGCAAATGTGAGACTATCTTTAGTGTTGTGAAGAGAAAAACAGGTGATTTTGTCACAGCAGTCAGGTTCGGAATGCAGAAAATAGAGTTGCTTTGCAGATTTCTCTCCTATAATATTGATCGATTATTGGTGCAAAAAAGATTAAGAAATCCATTCAAAGAACCCGACGGTTTGAAAATAAAAGAAGTAGTTTAAAATGCAGTATATAGACGAGGAGATTGAGGATGTCCAAGAAGCCCCTTACTCCAAAATCTTTATATACTCTCAACCTTAAATTAAACAAAAAGGGGTGGAAAATGTCTGATTTAGGTTCTTATGTTAGGAATCTGCAGAAACAAGGATATACTATTCAGCAAATTAAGCAATATCTGCTGAAATATGGTTATCCAGAAAACGTAATAGATCAGACAATCTACAGCTTAAGCCATCCAACTGAAATAAAACATACTATACATATTACAAAAACAAGCCTCATTGCCATAGCAATTATGGTAATAGGAATAATTATTACCTCTTTCTTTGTATTCAGACATAAACCAGCTGAGC
Source organism: uncultured Ignavibacteriaceae bacterium (assembly GCA_964622335.1). GTDB lineage: Bacteria > Bacteroidota > Ignavibacteria > Ignavibacteriales > Ignavibacteriaceae > RBG-16-34-14. The sequence continues at coordinate 1,915 of CAZUOC010000368.1, read as the reverse complement.
AACTCCTGGATGTTAGCATTGATTCAATTGATACTGAAGTGCAACCTGGAGATTTTCTCACTGCCACAATTCAATTGTCAAATCAAGGCTCCCAAATAAAATATGATATCTATCTCAAATCAGAGGTCTTTAATGAAGACACTAATGAAAGGCTTGTCTTTAAAAGTGAAACCTTTGCCTTAGAAACAGAAATTTCACATGATTTCCAGATAAGAATTCCCTTAGAAACAGAAGCAGGCAACTACATCCTACAAACCACAGCCAGACTTCCAGGTCAGTCACCAAAAGCAACAGCAATGTTCAAAATCAAAAAAGAAACTTTAATAGAACCAACTTGCTCCGACAATATTCAGAATCAGGATGAGGAAGATATTGACTGCGGAGGTAGCTGCCAGCCGTGTAAAAAATGCCCGGAAAGCTGTGATGACAATGACCCATTAACAATTGATACTTGTGATTCTTCTTCCAATTTTGAATGCATTCATGAAATGCCAGCAGTATGTGGCGATGATATCTGCCAAGCAACAGAAAACACTAATACTTGCCCTGATGATTGTATTATCCCCACAACCGGAACTGTCTGGGACGAATTAGAAAGAATTAAACATCTGGCCAACTCAGATTGTTCACTGGCAGAGCAGGAATGTAACCAAATAGAATCTAACTTCAAGGACAAATGTCTACAAAATATTGGGGAAATCTGCCTTGATACAAACACCTGCGATAGAATCACTGACGAACACAATAGAGACAGATGTTTCTATAATGTCGCTAAAGCCTCAAATAAGAAAATAATTTGTGAAAATATCCAGCATGAAGACAGAAGAAACAGCTGCTATATCCATTTTGCTGTTAGTGGAGATTACTCTGTATGTGATAAAATAACCAATGAATATGTAAAAAGACAATGTAATATACTAAAAGAGACTTCATAATGATAAAAGAGATAATTGCCGAAGACCTGAGGGAATATATAAGAGATAAGAAGATTTTCTATGTGCTTGCCATTATACTATTTATAATATTAATAGTATATGCCTCTGGTTTCTTGCAGGTAGGTCTTCTGATATTCTTTAAACCTAGCAACATAGTGCCTTTTCCAATCTCAATAACATACTATTTACTGTTTATTACAATTCCAATCCTTGCAGTCTTGCTTGGTCATGATGCCATAAGCTCTGAAATTGAAAATCAACACATCAGATGCATAATCTCAAAAATCAGCAGAAATTCATTTATTCTTGGAAAATTCATATCACTATTAATAATAATGTCTTCTCTCATACTATTGCTGCTTCTATCTGCAACGCTTTACTCCTTTGCCAGATTCCATCAATTTTACTCTCCACTTATATTTTTCTTCTATCTTGTCTTTTATTCAGCTGGCATCTGTGCAATAGTAATTTGCTTCTCATCATTATTCAGTAAAATATCAACAGCTTTGTTCGCAAAATTGATTTTTTTCCTGATATTATTGTATTTTAGTACAATTCAACTGGAAAAAATTTCCATCTTTCACTACATGAATAATGTATTTTCCTTAGAATTTCTCCCAATGATCATATTCTCAATATACCTATTAATTTTCCTTTCATGCTCACTATTAATATTTAGGGTAAGAGATCTATGAACATCATCGAAACAAAATCCTTAACAAAGTATTACAGAAAGAGAAAAGCTGTAATTGATTTAGATTTGAAAATTGAAAAAGGTTCAATATATGGCTTTTTAGGCTGCAACGGAGCGGGCAAAACAACAACTCTCTGTATCTTCGCAGGCATCGTTAAAAAAACATTTGGCACTGTAATCATTGACAATAAAGACCTGGATTTATATGAAAGTGCTATAAAAAAAGTAATTGGCATAATGCCCCAAGACACCCTGCTCTATCCAAATAAAACCGCTTTACATAATA
>CAZUOC010000367.1:0-3296 GCA_964622335.1 uncultured Ignavibacteriaceae bacterium | reverse complement strand
ACCTTTTTCCGACCACGCATCGTAAATCGGGAAATATAACAGTATATCATTCGCCGGTTTGGAACTTTGTAAAAACGATTGACATTTTGTTACATACGAATTAATTGATTTAAGATCTTCCCACCATGTATTTGTCGGTGCAAAATGAACCGAAGCGTAGAACAGCCATCCCGGCCACTCCTCAGAAACAGGAGAATAAGGTGTACCATGATATACAAGATGATTAACACCGTTTGCAAAATACCGATCAAAATTCTTTTTAGCTTCCGAAAGAGTTGAAAGAAAATGTTCATCCAGCCATGTTGCTGCTTCAGCAGATATTAATGACTTTCCCGAAACATGACCCGAAGAGGTTGCCATTTTTATACGTAAAACTGAAGTTCCCTCGGTTTCAGGAATATCACTTGCAGCATAGAGATCGAGTATGTTTGCCGGAGAACCATGAGCTTGATTACGAACAACTGCATTATATTTACGGGACCATTGTTTCCACACTTTAGTAAACTTGTCTAAGAGTAAATCGGAAATAGTTTCTCTATAATCGAAAAGAACTCTTTCATTCATATCTCCAGAATCATTTCCAAATAACGCAGGCAAATAATTCTTTAGATCATAACCTCTGTATTTCTTAAACTCATCAAAAAATAACGGCGTCCAATCAGCTTCTCCTTGTGAATCGTCAACTTCATATGAATCATTAAAGAATGCTCTAATATCATTTAAATGAAAATCTTTCGCATTGTTATCAAAAAATTTTAAATAATCTTTTATTGCATTTTCAGAAAAGTGATCAATAACATTTCCCTCCCCACCTTTGCTGGAACGCTCTACCATTTTGCCATGCCAGCCCTGAAAAACGGCATAAAGTTTCCAAACTCCATCCGGGGCAATCCAATCTAATGTTCCATCTTTTTTTACATTATTTGTAAGATCAATGCTCTCCCCATTTTCATTGTAAGCAATAAGTGTTTGGAGTGGTAATTTCTTTTTAAACCGTACCTGGTCTAATGCAAGTTCCTGTAGATTCATATTACTACTTATCGGAAATTTTACTTCGGAAATATCAACCTTGTGACCAACTGCTCTTACTAACGGCTCCTGGATGAATTCAACTTTTACATTTAATTTCTCTCCCGACTTCAAAGTGTAAGTTTTATATCTTACTTCTTTGCATGCATCATCAGCAGAAACCCATAAACCTCCAAAGGGCCAACCGGAAGCATTAGCTAAATCTACTCCCAAATCCAATCGTTGTCCCTCTTGTAACGTAAAGTTAATAACATCCATCCATTGTGGAGACTGGAAACTTATATCTTCTTTCTCATAACCTTTTGTTCCATAAATGGAAGTGAGTTCAACCCCACCGAATCCGGCATTTTTAAGTTCTTCGAGATTTGCAGTAAGTCCTTCTTTAGTTACTGCGCTGCCATGCCACCACCATCTTGTCCACGGATGTGTTACATTATTAATAGGAGGCCACTCGACTTTATAATTACTTTGTTGTTTAGTTGAACAGGAATAAAAGGAAAATGTTAAGAAAAAAAGTATAGTAATGCTTAACCATTTTTTTGTTTTTATATCTATAAGATATTTTTTCATATTCTAAAATTCTTACAATATTAGATTTCTGTCTTTTTTATTTCAACGGCATAAATGTCAGAGTGTCCCTCAAAATTAGCTCTGAATATAATCCACTTACCCTCCGGTGAAAAATGCACATTAGGTTCCAGTTCATAATCGTGATATTTCATATTTACTAATTTTTCTGATTTCAGACTATCTCCATTTAACTTAAATAAATATAGCCACATACCATCTTTCGCTTTTGCAACCTGACTCGAATCTCCCCCATCTCCAGCAAATAGTTTTTGATTCGGTGAAATATTAAAATGAATCGACCATTCATCACGGGTTAAACCGTATTTAACATGTTTACCGGTTTCAATATTAACAGAAGCAAGATAAAATGTTTCTCCTCTGGGTATTTGAAGATCATACCAAATGTTTTTGCCATCCGGACTAAAAAATTCATGCCCGGCAATTTCACGGTAAACAGTGCGTTTGTGCATTAACTTTGGTTTGCCACCATTTATATTAATTGTCCAGATCCTATCAACTTTGTGCCAGGGTCCCTCGTGACAAAACATTAATAACTCGGGATCTGTAGGAGAAAATTGTACATGATTAAGCCAGGCTTTTTCAGAATAAATTTTCTTAAACTCTCCTATTTTAACATTTATTGTGAAAAGAGACCAAAGTAGTTTAGCCTCGTAAACACGATTAAAATAATCGGATTTTCTTGGGAAATTTCTAAATATCTCTGCTTCATCTTTTGTTATCAAAGCTCCTGCTAAAAGAGTTTCATCTGCATTTAGAGTAGTTATACTGCCTCTTACATCTTCAGGAAAAACATAAATTAATTTCGTATCATGATCTTCAATTCCCGTCGAGAATACACTATCACCACACTGGTAAAAAACTCTTCTACTTTTTTTACCAACTATTTCTCCCCTGATTCTATTTTTATTTGTGAGTTGATCTATTTTTTTAGTTGTTAAATCAATTGAAAAAAGTTGATTTTCATCGTTTACCTTTCTATAGAAAATCATCTTTTCATTGTTGTTACTATCAGACGGCACAAATGGATTATTATGAAAATAAAAACTTCTGTTTTCGCCGTCTCCCGGAATAAGATGAATAACTTTATGCCCTGTGTCTTTGTCAATCCATTCTTCAGGCATAGGTCTTATAGAACCGGTTTCTAATACTTTAATTTTATTATAACCAGTTTTCTGGCAAGACATAAAACTCAATAAAACAAAAAATAATAAAAACGATTTCTTTGTCATTTTTTTTATTGGGTAATAATTAGAAACTAAATTTGATCCACTTAATAGTGGCAAATCAATTTTAATTTAATAACTATTATTTAACTATAAATGGATGGTAAAAACGGTAAGATGAAATAATTTCAATAAATAAACGAGTCTCTCCAAAATAAATTGGAGAAACTCGTTAAATCATTCTAAAGTAGAGTTACTTTAGTAACATCATTTTCTTAGATGAAACAAAGTTCTTTCCATTTGCACTAACAGCATGTATACTGTAAATATAAATTCCACTGCTTAACTGGGAAGCGTCGAACTTAAATGAATGAACTCCTGCGGCTAAACTCTTAGCTGTTTCTTCAAATACTTTTTGCCCTAAGATGTTAAATACACTCAAAGTAACTTCTGACTGTACTGGCAATCCAAATTTGATTGTTGTACTTGGATTAAAAGGATTGGGATAGTTGT
>CAZUOC010000366.1:0-3297 GCA_964622335.1 uncultured Ignavibacteriaceae bacterium | reverse complement strand
TGCCAAACCACTTGTATGTCCGCGCAGGTTTTCAATTATATTTAAACCTGTTTCGATAGAAGTACGGAAATGATTTGCACCCTTGGTTTCATCCGCCATATACATATAGTAAGGACGAACTCGCATCTTTAATAATTTTTGCATTAATTCTTTTACAACTGCAGGATCATCATTCACGCCTTTCATCAAAACCATCTGGTTGCCAACAGGAACACCTGCATTTGCCAGCATTTCACATGCTTTAGTGCTTTCAGAAGTTATTTCCCACGGATGATTAAAGTGTGTGTTTACATAAACAGGATGATATTTCTTTATCATCTCACAAAGTTTTTCCGTAATTCTCTGTGGAAGTACGCAAGGCATTTTAGTTCCAAGCCTTATTATTTCAATGTGAGGAATTTCTCTTAATCGTTTTAGAATTTTCTCAAGCATTGTATCGGTAAGCATTAAAGGATCACCGCCGGAAAGAATAACGTCTCTTATTTCTGTATGCTCTTGAAGGTATTTAAAAGCAATCTCGAGACCTTTCATGGAAATTTTTTCATAATCACCAACTTTTCTTTTTCGCGTACAAAAACGACAGTAAAGTCCACATTGGCTTGTAACAAGAAATAGAGCTCTGTCAGGATAGCGGTGGGTAATGTTTGGAACGGGACTCATTGCATCTTCCATTAAAGGATCTTCATCTGCATCAAAGTCCTCAAGTTCAGCTTTATCGGGTACACATTGCAGCCAAATCGGATCTCCCGGGTAACGAATAAGGTTGAAGTAATACGGGTTGATCCTTGCTTGGAAAAATTCATCGAGATCTTCCGCAACCTTTCTATCGATATTAAATTTTTCCACGAGCTGATCGACAGTGTGAATACTGTCTCTTATCATCTGCTGCCACAGTTCCATGACTAACCTTTTGTTTGTTTTACTTAAAATATTTCCCGAAAACAATCAGGTTGTCGCCAACCGAGTAAAAATCATTTATCTCGGCAACGATTGAGAAATTATTTCTCAAATAAAAATTTCTTGTCCTGGTGTAACTTTCTCTCGAGGAAGTTTCAGCTAAAAGCCACCTCGCACCTTGTTCAGTTACAAACTGCTCGGCATGTTCAACTAATTTTGTGCCAACACCTTTAATTTGTGACTCTGGATCGGCTACAATCCAGTACATGTCGTACACAGCATCGGTAAGAGGACGTTTACCGGTACAATGATAACCAAGAACATTTTCATATTGATCGAACACAAACACGTTATAATCTGTTTGAGTTTTATTTTCAACAGCTATATTTACAAGTTCCATTGCAATTTTAATTTCGTTTGCAGTGAACTGAGAAATCTTTTCTAAAATCTTTTCTATCTTTTCGATATCAGACTGCCTGACTCTTCGAATCATTCTTTTTTCTGTTTATTGCGAAATTTGCAATTGTATTAAGTAGTTCTGGATAACTAATTCCTTTTGCTACAGAAGCTCTAGCAAAACCCGAGTCTTCCGATATATCCGGATTAGGATTAACTTCTATTACATAAGGTTTCCCGGATTTATCAAGGCGGATATCAACACGTGCATAATCGCGGCAACTTAATGCATTAAAAGCTTCAAGAGCGATTGCTGTAACTTTCTTTTTTAATTTCTTGTCGAGATCAGCCGGACATTTGGGTTTTGTATGCTCGTAATAAGTGCTTTCAGCAATCCATTTGCTATCATAAGTGACTATCTTCGGTAAGTTTTCCGGTAAACCTGTAAATTCAATTTCGGATATAGGTAAAACAGTTGTTCCTAGAATCGCAACATTTAATTCTCTTCCATCGATATATTCTTCTGCTATAATATCTTGTTTGTAAGTGTTGGAAAGGAAATCAAATTGTTTTTTAAGCTCATCAGTATTATTTACAACAGAATACTCTGAAATTCCGATGCTTGCATCTTCATTAAGGAGTTTAAGTATTACAGGAAACTTGAGATCAAATTTCTTTAACTTGATTTCGGAACTCTTATTAAGGATATAAGATTTGGGAGTTCTTATTTTAAATGAACGAAGTATGTTCTTTGTTCTTTCTTTGTTAAGACAGTTTCCTAAACAGAAAGGTGTGTTGCCGGTATATTCAAATCCGAGCAACTCAAAAAGTCCGGCTGTACAGTATTCGTAAGATGAGATACCTTCTACAGACTCAACAAAATTAAAAATGGCATCCGGCAAGAATTTATTAATCTTGTTAACCATCTTTTGAACATTACGGTCAACAGTAAGTGTCTCAACATTTTTAAAATATTTTAAAAGTGTTTTCCTGGTTTTAGCAATGTTATTTAAAAATCCTGTTTCAGAAAGATCGTTTAAAGTGATATCACTCTCTACAGGTTTACCATTGTAAACCGGGAAAATACTTGCCGGTGCATTATAGCACATCAGGATTTTTTTATCAGTCTTCATATCAATTTGTATCTATTGGCAGCAGCTATGAGAACTTTGTTAATCATTTCGTTGTAATTCATTCCTCTTGCTCTTGCAGCTTTAGGGAAACATGAATTTTCTTCAGAGTTTGGAAGAATTCCTGGCAAAGGATTAATTTCAATAATATTAGGTTCCCCATTTTTATCGAGTCTCACATCGATACGGCTCCAGTCCTTGCAACGGAGAATATTATAAGCCTGCAGCACAGTACTTTTTATTTTGCTTTCAAGTTTTTTGTCAATTTTTGCCGGACAGCTAAAAACTTCCAAAGGATCTTCTTTTGTATCTAAAATCCATTTTGCTTCATAAGAATAAATCGGGATGAAGTCTTCCGGAAAATCATTGTATTGAATTTCTACAATCGGAAGAACTTCAGCCTCAGTGCCATTTCCGATTATTGCAGCAGTAAATTCTCTTCCCGGTAAAAATTCTTCTATAAGAGCGGGCTGATTGTATTCTTTAAGTACTCTGACAACCTCACTTTTAAGTTCATCAGGATTCTTTGCAAAAGATGAAGAGAAGATACCTTTACTTGATCCTTCCGATACTGGCTTAACCATAAGAGGATAATCAAAATTAAGATTATTGATCTGTTCAAAATCACTAACAAGTAAAAACTTCGGGTTGGGAATTTTATTGTATGATAAAATTTCTTTTGTTCTTGATTTTTCGAGACAGGTTGTAAGTGTAAGTGGATCAGAACCTGTGTAGGGAATCTGAAGCATATCAAGTATTGCAGGAATTTGTGCTTCACGGCTCATTCCATTGAAACCTTCTGCAATGTTGAATACAATGTCCGGCTTCATTTGCCTTAATGTTTCAAAAGCATTTTCATCTGCTTCAACTAAAG
>CAZUOC010000365.1:0-3315 GCA_964622335.1 uncultured Ignavibacteriaceae bacterium | reverse complement strand
TCCTTTTTGTGGAGTTCTGATATTTTCGTTTGATAAAAGAAACTCTCCGAATGAAGGATCTAACGTAAAACCATGTACACCATGCCCTGCACTATAAACCATAATTGTACTCGATCCGTAAACAATATATCCTGCAGCAACCTGTTTGAAGCCTTCCTGCAAACAATCTTCTAAGGTTCCCGGTTTGCCATCAGGAGTAATTCTTTTGAAGATAGAAAAAATAGTTCCGATGCTGACATTTGCATCTATATTGGAAGAACCATCGAGCGGATCAAACAAAAGGACATATTTACCAACTTTAAATTTAGGAGGAATATGAATTATATCTTCTTCCTCTTCGGATGCCATAATGCAAAGATGTCCCCCATGATCCATAGCATTAAACATCATATTGTGAGCAAACATATCAAGCATTCTGATATCTTCTCCGTGAACGTTACTGTCTCCAGTAAACCCGAGTATGTCGGCAAGCCCCGCTTTATTTACCTCAAGTGAAATTACTTTTGCAGCCAATGAAAGGTCGTGAAGAAGTTTTGAAAGCTCACCTGTTGCTTCAGGATGAAGTTTTTCCTGTTCGATTATAAAACGGGAAAGAGTCATAAATCTTATTCGGGGCATTTATGTTCTCCTTAAAAATATTTTAGAAAGGATTAAACTGCTTTAACTATTTCCTGATCCTTATATTGAAGTTGGTACAGCCTGTAATAAATTCCTCTTTTTGCCAGAAGTTCCTGGTGATTTCCGGTTTCCCTGATTTCTCCTTTATGAAGAACGATTATTTTATCAGCACTTTGTATGGTTGATAACCTATGAGCAATTACGATTGCTGTTCTGCCTACAAGTAAGTTTTCAATTGCTTTTTGGATCAGGATTTCTGTTTCAGTGTCAACACTTGAAGTTGCTTCATCAAGTACAAGAATTTTCGGATCATAAGCTAAAGCTCTTGCAAATGAGATTAGCTGTTTCTGTCCTACACTTAAAGTAGCGCCGCGTTCTTTAACAATTTCATCATATTCAGCAGGTAATGTTTTAATAAACCTGTCTGCACCAACAAACTTAGAGGATTCAATAATTTTGTCGTATTGAATTTCCTCATTATCCATATTTATGTTTGTTTTTATTGTTCCGGAAAATAGAAAAACATCCTGCAAAACTATTGATATATATTTGCGTAGTTCTTTTTTATCCATTTTTCTAATGTCGATTCCGTCGACAAGTATTGCTCCTTTGTTTATATCATAAAACCGCGTTAAAATATTTATGATACTTGTTTTTCCAGCCCCCGTATGTCCGACTATCGCAACTGTTTCTCCCGGATTTATTTTGAAAGAAATATCTTTAAGAACATAATCTTCATCGTTATATGCAAACCAAACATTTTTAAATTCGATTTCACCTTTTACGTGTTCAAGCTTAACAGGGTTCTCAGGATTTTTTACAAATGTATTATTATCAAGAAGTTTAAAGATTCTTTCCGACGAAGCCATTGCCGTCTGCATAATATTATATTTTTCCGATAAGTCTCTTATAGGACGAAAAAACATTTCCGTATATTGAATAAAAGCAAAGAGAACACCAATAGTCATGCTTCCTCGTATTATTTCGCCCCCGCCGTACCAAACGATAAGACCGACAGCAATAGAGCTTAGTAATTCCACTCCGGGATAGAAAATTGCATAATAGAAGATCGATCTGATATTTGCCTGCCTGTAATCATTATTAATATTTGAAAATCTTTTCATTTCATCTTTTTCTTTTCTGAATATCTGTACAACGTTCATTCCTGTAATATGTTCCTGCATGTAAGCGTTCAATCTTGCAAGATGAAGCCTAACATCCCTGTAACTTTCTCTAACCTTCTTCCTGAAAAGAAAAGTCCCGTAAATCAAAACAGGAAGGACAGAAAGAGTAACTAGAGAAAGTTTTACATCCATAAAGAACATAAAAACAAATATCCAGACGATTATAAAAATGTCACTGAATACCATAACTATACCCGATGAAAATAATTGGCCCAAAGCTTCTACGTCATTTGTAACTCTTGTAACAATTCTTCCAATCGGTGTTTTGTCAAAAAATTTAAGAGCTAGTTTCTGTGTGTGAGTAAAAATTTGTGTACGCAGATCGTAAAGAGTTTTTTGTCCAAGGTATTGTGTGTAATATGTAAGAAAAAATTGTATAGCAGCTTGAAATAAAAGGCTGGCAAACAAAACCAGGCTTATTAAAATCAATCCCTGATAATCGGAATTTGCAATGTATTTATCGATAGCAATTTTTGTAAGATAAGGGCGAAGAGGTCCCAACGCTGCCACAACGATATTCATCAGAATTGCGAAAATAACATACTTACGGTATGGTTTAATATATGCCAGCAAACGTTTCATTAAATGTGAATCGTATGCTTTCCCTAAAACTTCTTCTTCGCTATGATAATCTTGCGCCATTAATTTACTTTGTGATAATTCTTTCCTTCAAAGAAAGAAATAATGTTCTCTATTGTTGTATCGAGTATTCTCTCAATTGCTTCTGTAGAGTCAAAAGCTATATGAGGAGTTATAATTACATTCTCTTTTTTTAATAAAATATTTCTTTTCAAAAGTGTTTCTAAGTGCTCAACAGAAACATTTTTTGTAAGCATCTGGTTTTCCTCTTTTAAAAGGTCTTCGCCTTCAAAAACGTCAAGTCCCGCCCCGCTAAAAATATTATTCTCGATTGCATAGTAAAGAGCTTTCGGCTCGATGATTCCGCTTCTTGCTGTGTTTATAAATAAAGCGCCTTTCTTCACCTTTTTAATATTGTTCATATTAATAAGATGATGAGTAAACTGATTATAAGGACAATGAAGTGTTATTATATCAGATTTTTTCAGTAGCTCATCTAGTGGAACATATTTAAAATCGAGAAGCTCTGTTAAAATATGATTCGGCTTTTCATCGAAAGCCAATATTTTCATTCCAAAACCCTTGGCTATTTTTATAACGTGAACCCCGATACTTCCGGCACCGGCTACACCAAGTGTTTTTCCCCTTAAATCAAAACCGCGCAATCCTTCAATAGAAAAGTCGTTGCTGCTTGTTCTGATATATGCTTTGTGAAGGTTCCTGGATAAAGCAAGAATTAGTGCAAAAGTATGTTCTGCAACTGTATTTTCCCCGTAGTAGGGGACATTAGCGACAGCAACTTTCCTTTTCTTTGCAGCAGTCAAATCTATATGATTAAAACCTGTGCTTCTTGTAGCAACAAGTTTTAATTTTTTTATTTGTAAAATGATCTTTGCAGAAACAACTGAGTATATAAATGGAGAAATTACATTTG
>CAZUOC010000364.1:0-3317 GCA_964622335.1 uncultured Ignavibacteriaceae bacterium | reverse complement strand
CTTGCTTTTATGAGCTAATAGTAATACATTTTTTACAACTCTTTCAAATAATTGGAGTTTACTTAATGCCAGATTTTGATTCTGATTTTAGTAGCGATAATAAGTTTGATGATATACATAATCTTGAAGAAGATATTAAAAGGTATAAGCAATTAATAGATAAAGGCGAGCTTTATAACTCGCTTGAATCGATTGAGGATTTAATTAGCTCCTGCCAGGAAAATGAATTGTATGAAGATGGAATTTATTTTGTTGACAGGCTTCTTGAAGTCTCTCCCTATAATTCCGAATACTGGCTTAAGAAAGGTATTTTACTAAACAATATTTTCGAATCTGAACCAGCATTAGAATGTTTTGAAAGAGCTTTATCATTAAATCCTGCCGACTCTGAAATTTATATTGAGAAGGCTTCTTCAGAAGAAGACCTTGGGTTCTTTGCACAGGCAAAAGAATCACTTTTATCCGCTTTGAAGCTCGATCCAAGTAGTGCTGAAGCGGTTTTTAGTTTAGGACTCCTCTTCCAGAGACAGGAAAGGTATGAAGATGCGATAGAATATTTCCATAAAACTATTGAAATGGATAAAGAATATGAAGAAGCGTACTATGAATTAGGTTTTTGCTATGAAAATTTAGAAAAGTATAATGAAGCCCTGAATGCTTATGAGAGCTTTCTTTCTTTTCAGCCTTATAATCCTTCGGCTTGGTACAATAAAGGTGTTATTCTCGGCAAGTTAAATCATTTGGAAAAAGCGATAGAGTGTTATGATCTTGCAGTTTCGATAAATGAAGAATTTACAAGTGCGTGGTTTAACAAAGGAAACGCTCTTGCTGATCTCGGAAGATACGAGCAGGCAATTGAGTGTTTTAAGAAGGCTCACGAACTAGATTCAACTGATGAAGCTTCCTGCTTTAATATTGCAAATATTCATGAAGAGCTTGGCGATATGGTGAATGCAATAAAATTTTATACTGAAGCCATAAAAATAAATGATGAATATTATGAGGCTTATCTCGCGCGTGGTTTCTGCTATGATTCTGCAGGGAAATTTCATCTTGCCTTAAGAGACTTTAATAAAGCGATAACAATGTCGCAGGATAATGTTGATGCCTGGTTTGCCAAAGCCGATCTTGAATACTCTCTTGGCAAACTCCAGGAAGCTGCCAAAAGTTACCGTGCAGCATTAAAGATTGAACCGGATAGTTATGAAATTAACTTTAATCTTGCTGAAACTTTATTTGAGATGGGAGACTGGCTCGATGCTTTGAAAGCTTACGATAATTGTATTAAGCTTAATTTGACTGACGCAACTTCATATTATGGTAAAGCTAAAATAAATTTTATTCTAAGTCGTACACAGGAAGCAGTTGATTGTCTTAAAGCTGCATTTTTAATTAATCCTTCTATTCGTTCGGAGTTTGCCAAAGAGTACCCGGAGATTAAATCATCCAAATTGTTTAAAAAACTTCTGGGGGAAATCTGATTATTTCTCTGCGTAATTAATTTTTTACTATTATTTACATTCGCTTGAATTCCTGTAAAAAGAGATATATTTTTTTGTTTGAACTATGAAAAATACTTTTCATCTTGATACTAAACTGATTGGTTTGATCGGGCACCCGATAAAGCATACATATTCTCCTTTTATTCATAATGTTGCTTCTCAGATGAAGGGATTGAATTATATTTATCTTCCCTTTGATGTGCCACCCGCAAATTTAAGGAATGCTTTGAGGGGAATGATCGCATTGAATATTATAGGATTTAATGTAACTATTCCACATAAAGAAAATATAATACAGCATTTGAATAATGTTTCCGAGGAAGCATCTATGATCGGTTCTGTTAACACGATCGTTAATGATCATGGAAAACTTAACGGTTATAACACAGATGTTGATGGAATTCTTGCGACATTATCACCTTATAGAGAAAAACTGATTGGAAAAGAAATAAGTGTTGTTGGCGCCGGAGGTGCTTCGCGTGCCGTAATTTACACTTTGATCAGGCATTTTAAGCCTAAAAAAATATATATCATTAATAGAACTGAACAGCGTGCGGAAGCTCTTAAAAATTATTTTATTGACAAGATGAAATTCAATTGTATAAAAACATCTGAATTATTTCCACCCACTCTTGTTAATATTTTTAAGAATAGTAGTCTTGTAGTTAATACTACTTCTGTAGGAATGTCACCTGAAAGTGACGATTCAATTACAACACTTGGTGAATCATTTACAAAAGAGCAAATAGTTTTCGATCTTGTTTACAACCCTCCGAAAACCAAACTTCTTAGTTTAGCTGAATCAAAAGGAGCTACAATTCTCGATGGAATAAAGATGCTTGTTCACCAGGCAGCAAAATCATTTGAGCTTTGGACAGGTGAACAGGTCCCGGTTGATGAGCTTTATAATTCTTTAGTAATGCTAGTTAAAAATTAACTCAGCTTATCCAACGCTTTGTGTAGTCTTCCCAGTCCGTCTTCTATCTGAGCTTGCGAGCAGGCATAAGACATTCTTACACAGTTATCATTACCAAAAGCAACTCCAGGAACTAACCCGACATTTTGCTCAGTTAAAACATAATTGCAAAAGCTTGTCGAATCTTTTATTTCCAAACCATTTACAGATTTTCCATAATAGGAGCTAACATCATAGAATACATAAAATGCTCCCTTGGGTAGAGGACATTTAACGCCGGGAATTTTATTCAATTCAGATACGATGAAATCACGTCTCTTCTTAAACTCGCCAACCATCATATCAATTTCCGAAGAATGATTTGACAAAGCAGCCTGTGCCGCAGCCTGTGAAATAGAAGCTGCATTTGATGTAGAATGGCTTTGAAGATTTCTTGCAAGTTTAATAATATTTTTCGGACCACCCGCATAGCCAATTCTCCAGCCGGTCATCGAGTATGCTTTACTTACTCCGTTTACAGTTATTGTTTTATCTTTTAGGAAGTCAACAGTGCCAATGCTAAAATGTTCTTCTCCATCAAATATTATCTTCTCATATATTTCATCTGTTAGAACGAATATATCTTTTCCTTTTAATACTTCAGCTAAAGCCAGAATTTCTTTTTTAGAATAAACAGATCCCGTGGGATTTGAAGGACTGTTAAAAAGAAATACTTTTGTCTTTTCTGTGATTGCTTTTTCAAGAGCGGTGGGGAGAATTTTATATTCAGTTTCTACTCCCGCATTAATTATCACAGAGTTGGCTCTGGCAAGTTTTACCATTTCAGGATAACTGACCCAGTAAGGAGACTGAAAAATTACTTCGTCTCCAGGATTGCAGATTGCCTGCAAAATATTGTA
>CAZUOC010000363.1:0-3320 GCA_964622335.1 uncultured Ignavibacteriaceae bacterium | reverse complement strand
CCACTTATTCACTTTCTCAGAAAACCTATACTCGAATCTCCTTATAATCTTGATGGTCAACTCGATTATATTCTCAAAAACTGGCGAATTTACATTTATGATAAATTCGGAAAGAGACTGCTAACCGGTAAAGATATCGTGTTTGAAGACTCAAAACTTTTTCTTCAGCATGTGGGAGGCAAAGGCTCACCACCTGTTCCCGATTACGATTTAGAAAAACTTAAAGCAGGAAATTATTACGAAGAATATGACAGATTCACGCGTGATATTGAGTGGATGCCGAATGTTGTTATGATTGCAAAGAATGCTTTTGTCTGGCTCGATCAGCTTTCAAAGAAATATCAGAGAGAAATAAAAAGATTAAATGAAATTCCAGATGAAGAGTTAGATCGTCTTGCAAGATGGAACTATAATGCGCTATGGCTTATTGGAATCTGGGAAAGAAGCAGTGCTTCGCAAAAAATAAAACAGATGATGGGGAATCCGGAAGCTGCTTCATCTGCTTATTCCCTTTTTGATTATGTTATTGCTAATGAACTTGGCGGAGAAGATGCTTTTCATAATTTAAGAGACCGGGCATGGCAAAGAGGAATAAGGCTTGCAAGTGATATGGTTCCGAATCACACTGGAATTTATTCCAAGTGGGTTGTCGAAAAACCAAATTACTTTATTCAGACTAATTATCCTCCCTTCCCCGGCTATAGTTTTACAGGATCAAATCTTTCGGATGATCCAAGAGTCGAAGTAAGAATTGAAGATAAATATTACAACAGATCGGATGCTGCTGTAGTTTTCCAAAGAAGAGATAGTTATACAGGCGATGTTAAATATATTTATCACGGAAATGACGGCACACATATGCCGTGGAATGATACTGCTCAACTTAACTTGCTAGATCCTGAAGTGCGGGAATCTTTATATCAAACAATTAAACATGTCGCAGAAAAAACTTCTATCATCCGTTTCGATGCAGCAATGACTCTTACTAAAAAACATTACCAAAGATTATGGTTTCCGCAGCCGGGAACCGGAGGAGCAATTCCTTCCCGTTCCGATTTTGGATTGACACGCGAAGAATTCGATAATGTAATGCCGGATGAATTCTGGCGCGAAGTTGTTGACAGAATTAACAAAGAACTTCCTCATACTTTATTACTTGCGGAAGCATTCTGGTTAATGGAAGGTTATTTTGTAAGAACTCTAGGCATGCACAGAGTTTACAACAGCGCTTTCATGCATATGCTGATGAAAGAAGAGAATGAAAAATACAGGCTGCTTATCAAGAAAACTCTCGACTTCAATCCTGAAATATTAAAACGCTACGTAAACTTTATGAGCAATCCTGATGAGGAAACAGCAGTTAATCAATTCGGCAAAGGCGATAAATATTTTGGTGTTGCTGTTTTAATGGTTACTCTGCCAGGCTTACCGATGTTCGGGCATGGGCAGGTCGAGGGATTCTCGGAAAAATATGGAATGGAGTATAAAAGAGCTTACTATGATGAATTTGTAGATGAAACTCTTGTAAGCCGGCACGAACACGAAGTATTTCCTCTTATGAGGAAACGTTATCTCTTCAGCCAGGTAGATAATTTTGAACTTTACGATTTTGCTGGCGATTTCGGAAATGTGAATGAAAATGTTTTTGCCTACACTAACAGAACAGATTATGAACGAACGCTGATCATTTACAATAATTCTTATATCGAATGCAAAGGAACTGTAAACTGGTCAGTGCAAAAAGTTAATTCAACGGGTGGTAATGCTTCAAATAAAAAATTAGCAGAAGCTCTCGGGCTAAAGTATGATGACAGGATATATTATTCATACAGAGATCATAAAACAAAATTTCAGTTTCTCATTTCATCTAGACAAATTCACGATCACGGTTTTTACATTGCTCTTAATGGGTATGATTACAGAGCCTGTCTCGACTTTAATGAGATTTATGATTTTGATGGTAGTTGGGAAAGACTTTATCATTATCTCGGTGGCCGAGGCGTTTTTTCTCTTGAACAGGAATTGAAAGAGTTAAAGTTAAATCCTTTACACGATTCTATAATTCATTACTTAGAGCCTGAATTTATCGACAGAATAAGATCAGAAGTAATTCATCCTGTAGTAAAAGGAAAGAAGAAAGAAGACTCCGTTATTAAAGAAGTTGAACAGAGGATGAATTATATTGTCGGTAATTTAAATAATGTTCAAAGTATTCATTTCGATAATGAAAAAATCATAAAAGAAGTTACAAATAATCTCGAAGCTTCAAAAAAATTAAATAAAACTCTGAACTCTCTTCAAAGGAAACGCCCGGTAATTTACCGCGAAATTCTTAAGTCCTTTATTATTTCCAAAGATGATGTATTAAACGACAGTTGGATGACATTTTTCTCACTCTTCTTAATTAAGGCAATATCAAACTCAAACAGTAACGTTAATGGACTATTCGACGAGCTGATCTTAGGAAAACCACTTGATTTCAGCTTCGCGAAAATTTTTGAAAATGCAAGAGAAGCCAGCAACAGCATTGCTCTCATAAAAATACTTACTTCAAAAAACAAAGTTCAGTTATGGGATACAACTAATCAATCCGGACAAAAGACAAGAAAAAAGAAAACAGCCCTTAGCGAAGGTGAATTACTTAACCAGCTTCTTAATGATGACGAAACAAGATGGTATATCGGTGTAAATGAGTATGAAGGGATAAAATATTTTAACAAAGAAAAATTTGAAAACCTGATTAATTGGATGTTCACATTAACGTCTCTTACTTCTTCAGGAAAGAAAACCAAAACTAGTATTGATGAACAAATAAAAGAATTACAAAAAAATTATAAATTCTTCAAGAAGATTAAGAAGGCGTCAGTAGATTCCGGGTATAAGTTTAATTATATGTTATCTTTATTTGAAAAGAAAAAAGTAATACCAAAAGGGAGAACTAAAAGAGAAACGGTTAAAAAAAGCATTAAAAAGAAAAGAGTTTAGATGACCAGATTAAGATTACTACTTAGTTCTGTTATTTTCTTTGCTTCGTTTACTACTGCACAATATCAATTGGAAGATGCCTTTCTGAATCTCCCAAATTTTGCAAGTCCCGTGGATTTCCAAAATGCCGGTGACAATACAAACCGGGTATTCGTTGTTGAGAAGCCGGGAAGAATTAAAGTATTTGATAACACAGAAGATGTTTCTTCGACTAAAACTTTTTTGAATATCAGTGACAAAGTTATCTCAAGCGGAAGTGAAGAAGGTTTGCTTGGTTTAGCTTTTCATCCCAACTATGAAAACAACGGTTACTTTTACGTTTATTATACAACACC
>CAZUOC010000362.1:0-3333 GCA_964622335.1 uncultured Ignavibacteriaceae bacterium | reverse complement strand
AATACCAAATGCATAAAGATCAGCATCCGCATTTGTACTGTATCCCTGGAAATTCCTGTAAAGCTTCTTCTCTTTTAAAGCGATTGAAAGATCGTCTTCCGGTTTTGCAAAATGGTCCATTCCAATAAATACATAACCAGCGCCTGTTAATTGTTCAATTGTAGTTTTCAAAATATCGAGTTTAACTTCGGCTGCAGGTAGATCTTCTTTATGAATAAGCGCCATATGCTTTTTAAGCCAGGGAACGTGTGCGTAGTTAAAAACAGCTATCCTGTCTGGAGAAATATCGATTATCTTTTCAACTGTTTCTGCAAAAGATTCCACGGTCTGGAAAGGAAGCCCGTAAATCAAATCCAGGTTAATGCTTTTAAATCCAAGCTCTCTAACCCATTGAACTGTTTGTCTCGTCATGTCTTCCGGTTGAATTCTGTTAACATACTTCTGCACTTTTTCATTGAAGTCCTGCACACCCATACTTATCCTGTTAAAACCGTTACTTCGTAATGCGGCGAGATGCTCTTTTGTAAGTCCGCGCGGATCGATCTCACAGCTATTTTCTGATCCGCCTTCGGCGGATTCTTTAAGGTTAAAAGATATATTTGTGAACGAAGCGAGGTCGGCAATTTCATCGGGATTAAGATGAGTTGGGGTTCCGCCGCCCCAGTGAAGTTGCGTGACTTTCCTGTCGGTGAGCAAGTAACTTCGCATCAAATCCATTTCTTTTTTTAGATATGTTACATAGTCGCCAACCCTGTCCCGGTTTCTTGTAATAATCATATTGCAGCCGCAGAAATAGCAAAGTGTATCGCAATAAGGAAGGTGAAGGTAAAGAGATAAGTCGGGAAGATTCTCTCCATAATTTGTTTTTATTATCTCATCAAGGAACTGCTCTGCTTTAAAGTCTTCGCTAAACTGCGGAGCAGTCGGATAGCTCGTATATCGTGGTCCGGGTCTGTCGTATTTCTTAAATTTTGCTAAATCTATTTCAAACATGTCGTCTCCAACGAAATTAACAATTAAAAATTAACAATGAATAATTATGATTTTAACTTAGTGCTTTTAATAATCGAGGTTAATAATTTTATTAATTCCGAACAATTCATTAAAAGACTTTCAAATTCTTTTTTATCCAAAATATTTGTTTCAGAAAACAATCTAAGCCAGAATTCTGTTTCATAAGCTTCTTTTAAACTTATCCTTAATTTATTTCTAAAATCCGTTTTACTTGCCACAGCCTGCGACTCTGCTATATTTGCACCAATTGAAGTTCCCGAATTAAGCAATTGATTATACAGCGATCTCAAATATTTATCATTTTTAATCAGGTATTTATAGCAGTTAACAATACGTGCCGAAAAGCCAAAGCTTTTTTGAACTACCGGATTATCTATTTTCATATTACCCCCAAATTGTTAATTGTTAATTGATAATTCTTAATTTTTCACTGGTGAAACTTTCTACTTTCTTCTTTCACAACTTCTACTAAATACTTTGCCTTCTCAGGATCTACATCCGGTAAAATACCGTGACCAAGATTAAAGATATGTCCGCTTCCTTTACCATAGAAGCTTAATATTTTGATCGCTTCTTCTTTAATTTTTTCTTCATTTGCGTAAAGAACGGTTGGATCAAGATTTCCCTGCAAAGCAACGTTTTCCCCTATTTTTTCCCTGACTTTTCCAATGTTCATTGTCCAATCGAGACCGATAACATCAGCACCGCAACGGGATAATTTCCTGAGTTTATAATGAATCCCCTTAGGAAAATATATAATCGGCTCTTTTTTCTTTTTGATGCTGGAGATTATCATTTCAATATAGTAGAGAGAAAATTCTTCAAAATCAGTTTGTGAAAGAATACCTCCCCAGGTATCGAAAATCTGTACTGCATCTGCGCCGGCTTCAATCTTCGCCGAAAGGTAATCCGCAACAGCATCCGCTAGTTTTGCAAGAACAGAATGTGCAAGTGAAGGATTATTATATATTAAACTTTTTACATTTGAAAAATCCTTTGAACCTTTTCCTTCAACCATGTATGTTAAAAGTGTCCATGGCGAACCAGCAAAACCGATTAATGGAACTCTGCCATCTAATTCATTTTTTGTCAGAAAAACGGCATCAAGAACGTATTTTAAATCTTTTACGGGATCAATTTTCTTTAAACTTTTAGCATCTTTTTCATTTCTTATCGGGTTTGGAAATACGGGCCCTTTTCCTTCGTACATTTCAAGCTTCATTCCCATTGCTTCGGGAATTACCAGTATATCCGAAAATATAATTGCTGCATCAACACCAATAAGATCCACCGGCTGAATCGTAACTTTTGCTGCAAGCTCGGGAGTTTTGCACATTGTGAGAAAATCGACTTTCTCTCTAACGGCTCTATACTCAGGTAAATACCTTCCAGCCTGCCTCATAATCCAGATCGGAGTCCGTTCAACAGGCTTTCTTTTACAAGCCCTTAGAAAAAGATCGTTTTTAAGTTTAGCCAAGTTAGATTCCGTTTTTGTTTTAACCTTCAAGGTTAGCACATCGTTTATGATTCTTTAACCTTGAAGGTTCTCACTATTTTTTATAATGATCAACTATCGCTTTTGCTAATCCTTCGATAGTAAATTCGTCCGGCATAATGTTTACTGTAACGCGTCGTTCTTCAATTGATGATTTTGTTGTTGGTCCAATAGCAGCGACAAGATAGTCTTTAAAAAATTTAACAGGGTCTGCAATCTTCATTATCTGGAGAAAGTTTTCGAAAGTAGAAGGACTAGTAAAAATAAAAAGATCCGGGTTTCCGGCATTAAGACGCTTGATGTTTTCATTTATGCTGTCTCCCGAAGGAAGCGAAACATTGTAAGCCGGAACTGATTTTATATTTGCGCCGAGCTCACGCAATCCCTGCGGCAAAACTTCGCGCCCGATTGCAGACCTTGGAATTAAAATCGCTTTTCCTTTTAAATCATATTTTGAAAGTTCATCAACAACTGCTTCTCCGCTGAATTTAGATGGTATAATATGAACCGGCAAGCCGTATTTTCTGCAGATGCTGGCGGTCTTACTTCCCACGGCAACTATTTTTGTTTTGTTGTAATTGAATTCTGTCTTTAGTTCTGTACACCTTTTAGTAAACATTTTAACAGAATGTGCGGAAGTAAAAATTATAAAATCGATTTTGGTATTTTCTGCCACAGCCTCATCAAATTGTTCCCAGCTTGCAGGCGGAACAATTTCGAGTGTTGGGAAAATTATAACATTAGCGCCAAGCTCGCCAAACACAGCAGACGATTCCTTCGACTGATCTACCGTTCTGGTTATAACAATTGTTTTGTTGATAAGG
>CAZUOC010000361.1:0-3340 GCA_964622335.1 uncultured Ignavibacteriaceae bacterium | reverse complement strand
TTTTTACTCTTTGCGTAACTTCAGTTAATAATGTATATGGCATGGTATCTGGAGATGGGGATAATAATGGAATAATAAATATTGCTGACTATGGAAGCATTATTACAGAAATAAATCAAAAAGGATATAAAAATGGTGATTATGATTTAAATGGTGTCGTTAATAATTTAGATTATGCAAAAGTAGGTGATAATCTTTTTATGATTTCTCAAATCTTTCTTTTATCAAATAAAAAATGATCGGTTGAATGATGGCTGTAAGAATAAACAAACTCTTGGCTGGACTCACATCTTCCCTTATGAAGCACAGCATTCTATCTTACAAAGTAGATTTAACAAGCCTATATCTTATCTCCTGATTAAAACATTTTTTCTTTTATAAGAAAGAATTAATTTGCTAATTCAGTTTATGCTTTCTATTTTTCACAAAAATAAGATATAGAAATCAATGTTGATAATTTGTTAATATCCGGGCATATCATTATAATATTATATGGCAAACACAAGAAAAAACGGTAACAACGGATACGAATTAGATAAGATTATTCCGGCAGATGTAAAACCACCTGCCGCACCTGAAATTGAAGCTTCTGTTCTTGGTGCTATGATGATAGAGAAAGAAGCAGTTGCAAAGGCAGTCGAGTTTTTAACTCCTCCCGTATTTTATCTTAAAGCACACCAATTAATTTTTGAAGCAATGGTTTCTCTCTTTGAAGCCGGAGAAGCTATTGATACTGTAACAGTTTATGAAGAGCTGAAAAAAAGAGAACAGGTCGATGAAGTGGGCGGTGCTGTTTACTTAAGCAAAATTTCACAAAACATTTCTTCAGCTGCAAACGTTGAATACCATGCAAAAATTCTTCTTGAAAAAGAAATTTTACGTGGACTTATTTCGAGTTCTCATGAAATAGCAAAAACCGCTTATGATGGAACTGAAGATGCGTTTGATCTTCTCGATAGGGCGGAAAGAAAAATTTTCGAAATAACCGAATCTCATCTTAAAAAATCTTTTACCGGGATGGACAGAGCAGTGAGAGATGCACTCGAATATATAGAAGCTATCCATTCAAAATCTAATATAAAATTTTCTGTGCCGACCGGCTTTTATGAGCTCGATGAAATGCTTGGCGGATTTCAAAAATCTGATCTTATAATTATTGCGGCAAGACCTTCGATGGGAAAAACTGCTTTGGCATTAACTCTTGCCCGCAATGCTGCCATTGATAATAAAATACCCATTGGAATTTTCAGTCTTGAAATGTCTACAATGCAATTAATTATAAGAATGCTTTGTGCTGAAGGAAGACTTAACGCTCATCTTGTAAGAACAGGGAAATTACCAAACGAAGAAGGAGTAAAACTCAGTAAAAATGCTCACAAGCTTATTGAAGCTCCGATATATGTTGATGATGCCCCGGCACAAACTATTCTTGAGATAAGGGCAAAAGCAAGAAGGTTAAAGGTCGAAAAGAATATCGGAATGATCATAATAGATTATCTTCAGCTTATGCAGGGACCGTCGAATTCCGAAAGCCGTGAAAGAGAAATCTCTTATATTTCGAGATCGTTAAAATCACTTGCAAAAGAATTGAACATTCCTGTTATAGCTCTTGCTCAGTTGAATAGAGCAGTGGAAGCGCGGTCAGATAAACGTCCGCAGCTTTCCGACCTGAGGGAATCTGGCTCAATTGAACAGGATGCCGATGTTGTTATGTTTCTTAACCGACCCGAATTGCATAAGATAAAACAGTTTGATGATGGTAGTTCAACTGAAAATATTGCAGAAGTGATAGTAAGTAAACAAAGAAACGGACCTATCGGTGACATAAAACTCGCTTTTATAAAAGAATACGCCCGGTTTGAAAATCTTGCACATGCAAGACAACTCGAGGAATATTCAATCGTTCCAACCGATGAAGATATTATCTAAGATGGAAGACGTTAAATGGAAAATGGAAGATGGAAAGAAAGTCCCCTCTATAAGAGGGGTACGGCTTTAGCCGGGGGGTGTGTAACTAAAGTTAAATTCAACAAAGTCTTATTCCTCTTAATCCTATTATTTGTTCCCATCAGCAATGCACAGATTTATTCTGAAAAGGATGTTGAAGTTTGTAAATCCAAATTTTCTTTAGCTGTTGATAAAAATCTTGCTGAAAAACCTATTGGGGATGTTATTGCAGAAATTGGAAAGAGCTTTATCGGAACCGATTATGAAGCTTATGGAATTGAGAAGGAAGGGAAGGAACAACTCGTAATAGATCTTACCGGATTAGATTGCACTACTTTTCTCGAAAATGCTTTGGTGTTTGCCCGACTTATAAAAGAGGGAAAACATACTTTTAACGATTACCTTTCAGAACTTACTTTCTTAAGATACAGAGACGGTATTATAGATAAATATCCTTCACGTCTTCATTACTTTTCAGATTGGATTTATGATAATGAGAAGAAAGGAATTGTAAAAGATATAACTAAGGAAATTGGCGGTGAGCCGATAAAATTTAATGTTGATTTTATGTCGACACATCCCCAAAGTTATCTGCATCTTAGAGAAGATCCTGAATTTATTCCGATTATAAAATGTCAGGAAAAAGAAATTTCATCCCGTACTTACTATTACATTCCAGAAGATAAAATCTTTTCTATTGAAGATAAAATTCATAATGGAGATTTGCTTGCTTTTACAACAAGTGTAAAAGGTTTAGATATTGGTCATACAGGAATTGCAGTTAGAGAAAAAGATGGAAGAATTCATTTATTGCATGCCCCTAACGTTAGATATAAAGTGCAGATATCAGAAAAACCTTTAGCTGAATATGTAAAAAGTATAAAGAGGCATACGGGAATTATAGTTTTAAGAGCTCTTGAGCCCGATGTTTTAACTAAAAAAGATTTTCATCTTGAAGAAGGCGATTTGATTTTTCAGGATCTGGATTGCGGTCCTTTGTGTGATGCAATTGAAAAAGTAACCGGTGGATTTAATGGAGCCAATTTTTCTCACATTGGTTTGGTTATTAAAGATTCGTCAAATCAATTTGTTATTCTCGAAGCGATTGGTGAAAAAGTACAAACTACACCATTGAGTAAATTTCTAGACAGGTCATTTGATGCTAATGGAAATCCAAAAGCAATTGTTGGGAGAATAAAACCGGGGTATAAAAATATTATTGCTCAGTTTGTTGAAGATGCAAAAACTTATTTGGGTAAACCTTACGATGATGTTTATCTAATGGATAATGATTCTTTTTATTGTTCCGAATTGATTTATTTGGCAGCACTAAAAGCAAATGATAGCGTTCCTTTTTTCTTACTGAATCCGATGGCATTTAAAGATCCTGATA
>CAZUOC010000360.1:0-3355 GCA_964622335.1 uncultured Ignavibacteriaceae bacterium | reverse complement strand
TCAGATGAATCCAGGATTTCTCTTTCAAGAAGTTCATTAGAAAGCTTATGAAGGATATCTATGTTTTGGTTAAGAATTTCTTCTGCTCTTGTCATAGCACTATAAATAATACTCCTGATCTCCTCATCAATTTCGATAGCCGTTTTTTCACTATAGTCTCTGTGCTTTTGTATTTCCCTGCCAAGGAATATTTCTTCTTCTTTAGCTCCATAACTCATTGGACCAAGCTTTTCACTCATTCCCCATTCACAAACCATTTTGCGGGCAATACCTGTCGCTTTTTCAATATCATTACCTGCCCCGGTTGTAAAATGGTTAAATACAATTTTCTCAGCAGCACGTCCGCCAAGAGCATAAGTTATAATAGCTTCAAGATATTCTTTAGAATAAGTATGCTTTTCATCAATTGGAAGATAACTCGTTACACCAAGCGCTCTTCCTCTTGGAATTATTGTTACTTTATGTACAGGATCAGCTTCCGGTAACATTCTTGCAACAAGTACATGTCCTATTTCATGATAAGCCGTAATCTTTTTTTCTTTTTCAGAAATAATCAAACTCTTTCTTTCCATTCCCATCATTACTTTATCTTTAGCTTCCTCGAAATCGATCATTTCAACCTTAGCTTTATCTTTTCTTGCAGCTAATAACGCTGCTTCATTTACAAGATTTGCAAGTTCAGCTCCGGCTAAACCGGGAGTGCCCTTTGCAAGCACATCAAGCTTAACAGTTGTAGCCAAAGGAATATTTCTTGTATGAACTTTAAGAATACCTTCACGTCCTTTAACATCAGGTCTGTCAACAACAATCTGGCGATCAAATCTGCCTGGTCTTAACAAAGCTGGATCCAATACATCCGGACGGTTAGTTGCGGCTATAATAATAACACCAGTATTTTGCTCAAAGCCGTCCATTTCAACTAACAATTGGTTAAGAGTTTGTTCACGTTCATCATGACCGCCGCCTAAACCAGCGCCTCTGTGACGACCTACTGCATCAATTTCATCAATAAAAATTATACAGGGTGCGTTTTTCTTTCCCTGTTCAAAAAGATCTCTAACTCTGCTTGCACCGACACCAACAAACATTTCAACAAAATCAGCACCGCTTATTGAAAAGAAAGGGACACCGGCTTCACCGGCAACAGCTCTTGCAAGCAATGTTTTTCCTGTTCCCGGAGGTCCTAAAAGAAGAACACCTTTCGGAATTTTACCACCAAGCTTTTGAAACTTTGTCGGCTCTTTGAGAAACTCTATTACCTCAAAAAGTTCTACCTTGGCTTCATCAGCACCGGCAACATCTTTAAAAGTAATTTTCTGTCCGGATTGAGTTATTAATTTTGCTTTACTTTTTCCAAAAGAAAAAATACCGCGTGTGCCTCCCCCGGTTCCCTGCATCCGCCGCATTATGAAAATCCACACAGCAATTATTATTATCCAGGGAACGAAACCAACAAGAATATTAAGCCATTCATTTGATTCTTTGTCAAATGAATAATCAATTCCCTTTGCTTTCCATGCCGCCTCCTGATCCTTAATTACAGGTTCTGGAAGGTAAACTGAAAACTGTGTTACCTTCATTGGCTTATTATTTACTACAACAGTTTCCTCACTCTCCAGTTCAGCTTTAAGGTAGTAATCATTAACATCTGATTTTGTTATTGTCGCTTTCTTAATCTTATCAGTATTTAATAACTTTTCATATTGACTGTAAGGTATTTCCACGTAATTTGCCGATCCAGTCCTGAAGACCTGCATTACAATTACTGCAGCAACAATAACAGCTCCCCATCCAAAGACCAGCCGTATTATTTTAGACCAATCGAAATTATCGTCCGGCTTATTTGGTCCGCTTCCTTTCGGAGGTTTATTGTTATTTTTATCGTTATTAGCCATATTCAAATAATTTTTTTCTGTTACTTATTATATCTATTATTGTTCCAAAACATAAATTGAACGTAAATTTCTGTACTTTTGCGAGTAATCCATACCATAACCTATCACAAATCTACTTGGAATCTCGAAACCAATATAATCAATTTTAACATTATATTTAAGGCTTTCACGTTTCAAAAGGAGCGAAACAACCTTCATGCTGGAAGGTGTATATTTTGAAAATAATCCTTCAATATATTTGATTGACAAACCGGTGTCGACGATATCCTCGACAATAATAATATCTCTCCCATTTACATCACAATTGAGCTCTTTAATCAGAGTTACCTCACCGGAAGATATTTTCTCATCTCCATAACTCGATAGCTTAAAAAAGTCTATTTCACAGTTAACGTAAATATTCTTTATAAGATCTGCAAGGAAAAGAAATGCACCATTTAGTACGCCTATAAAAATTGGTACTTTGCCTGCATAATCTTTTGAGATTTGTTCTCCCATTTCCCTGATTCTTGTATTCAGTGTATCCTCAGTAATTAATGGGACGAAAACATCCTCGTCAACAATAATTTTATCTGTTTTATTCATGTAATACACAGCTCATATATTTTTTTTGTTTGTGGTGTGATCCTGAACCTGTTATCCAACCTTAACCCGATAATCCACACTATGCGGTTATCGTTGGTTAATATCATCTGATCTTTTTTGCTGTATGTTGATAATTTTTGCTCGCTAAGAAAATCAGATACTTTTTTAGAACCTCTCATCCCAAGTGGAATAAATCTATCACCAGGCTGCCATCTTCTTAAAATAAATTTTGAGTTGGTTTTATCGGCACTAATAAATTCTTTGTTTTTATCTGAGTTAAATTGTTTCTTTTTTGTTTTAACCTCTTTAATAGAAAGACATTTGTTCCTAACTTTCACAGAATCTCCACTTTTAATTACAACCGGTTCCAGTTTAACATCTTTCTTTTGATTAATAACAACAAGTTCATTTCTCTCTCTTATAACTTTTAGTTTTCCCTGTAGATTAATTGTTCTTCCCGGTTGCTTTTCAATTAAAGAAAAGATTTTTTTTACTTCATCAAATGAAAGCTGAATTTTATATTCTTTTTCAAATACAAGACGAATAGCTTCTCCTCTTAACTCGCTCTCAATTTTGTTAAGATTTGATAATGATATGCTCAACATTCTATCTTTTTTTACTACAAGATTATCTATTTCATCTTTTAATTTTTTCTTAAGGAAATTATTTATTTCTCTGAATACTCCGGCTGACTTAAGCAAAGTGTTTTCTAAAGAAGGATTAAGTCTTTTCTTAATTAAAGGAATGATTTCGTTGCGCAAAAAGTTTCTTTCATAATCACTTTGAAGATTCGTCAAATCTGTTCTGTAATTTATTTTATAGAATTTAAGATATTGAACAATTTCTTCCTTAGTTAAAACGAGTAATGGTCTTAT
>CAZUOC010000359.1:0-3365 GCA_964622335.1 uncultured Ignavibacteriaceae bacterium | reverse complement strand
CGTGGTCACTAATTTTAAAAATTAGCATTGCCAAATCTTGTCTCTGACTAATCCCGAATGTTTTTAATATTTCACCTTTAAAAATCATCAGGGAAGTAATGTTTAACGCCTCTATAAAAAAAACGGCAGGAATTTGTACAATCACAAATGCGACCAAAAGTTTAGCCTGACGCTCGTTTACCTCTTTGAGCAAACGGTACAGTACCAACACTATAAACACCCAAAGGGTGTTGCTGATAATATCATTAATTATACTTGTTCGAAATAAAAATTCATTGGCGAGGATCTTATTGGCAGTGGCAGCAGCATTACCCGGTACAATAATTTGTGGTGATACAAAGAAAATGCCGTAGACCCCTGTTATTACCCAAATAAGATACAATAGACCGGCAAGCCTCGCAGTCTTTTTAGCTGAATTCATTTTTCACCTTTTTGTATTAAGAAGTAATAGCACTCCACGGATATTCTTTAAACACTACTGCTCTATTATTTTAGCTTCTGCAGTGCTTTCAATACCAAACAAGTCATACGGTTTTTCTTTAAAATTGTTATTAAATAAAAATGCAGTTAGAAAAATGAACACTGCAAATCCAAAAACAACAAGTAGCTGAACCCGGGACGTTTTTTGAATATCCTGTTTTGATTTTACATCGCAAACTTCGCCGGGACAGTATTGTACTTTCTCTCTAAAAAACATTGGATAAAATTTGCACCCCAAACAAATTCCGAAAGCAGTTTCAAAGAATAGGAATATCAGGCAAATAAAACAGATAAGACCTGTTATAGGGCTGAAGGCATTCACTATCACAAGGTGAATGAAAATTGTCGTTGCCAATACCACCCCGATAATCCAGGCAAACTTTTTTTGTGGAGCCCCGACATATTCAGGAACCTGGTTCCTGACAATCAAACGACCGATTATTAAGGAGGGAGAAAACTTAGGATTAATAAAAACGCGTATTAAAATATCTGTAAGGAATATCGTTACGGCATACTTAAGCAGGAAAAAATCTCCCTGAAAAATTACTTTGAGTATTGAGATAAACATCATTAAAAATAATATCCCTGCAGCGGCTCTTATTTCCCGCTCATTTAGTACGGGGAGGCTATATCCTTCAACAGTCTCTCCAAAGTTTATTATTTTATTCATTTTATCCTTCTAATGGTTCCTGAATTTTGATTTGATTATTTTTTATGCAAGAATATATAATTAGGCTTAGAACATAAAGCAGGCATCAACATATGGCAGATTTGAGTAGTCAGACAACGTAGTTTTGTCTATTAAATTTCTTGAGCAGACATATAGGAAGTAGGTATATTACAGCGTGAAGAA
Organism: uncultured Ignavibacteriaceae bacterium; assembly: GCA_964622335.1. GTDB lineage: Bacteria > Bacteroidota > Ignavibacteria > Ignavibacteriales > Ignavibacteriaceae > RBG-16-34-14. Next base: position 2,032 of record CAZUOC010000359.1, on the reverse strand, counting down.
ATTCATTGAAATAAAGAACGTCAAATTTTATTTATGGGTTGGAGCCGCTTATTTTATATTAGCTCTTATAATTAACCTGGCAAATTATCCCGGTCCATTTCTTCTGTGGTTTATAAATGAAATTTGGAAGTCAATTTATATTCTCGTTGTTATTTATCTTTTCTTCGAGTTTACTCTCCCCCGGCTAAGCAGGAAAAAATTTTTCAGATCACTTGCACTTTTAGTGGCACAGTTTTTTTTATTCTCTTTTATTCTCTATTTCTGGCTGCTTCTTGGAACCCAGCTCCATATTTACACAGATTTTATATATTATTCTTCCTGTTCCCGCGGAGTTAGAGACCAGCTTGGAGCGAGTATATTTGCAATATTTATATTTGGGATTACTCGACATATCTATAATTATGTTAAATTGAAACAGGCAACACAGCAATTGCGGATTGAAAAACAGGAAGCAGAACTGAATTATCTCAAGTCACAAACTAACCCGCATTTTTTATTTAACACATTAAATAATATTTACTCTTTGGCAAGAGATAAGTCCGATATGGCTCCCGAATCAGTATTACGGCTATCGAAAATAATGCGCTTTATGTTATATGAAACCAGTGGTGAGTATATAGCGATAGAACAGGAACTGAAAATTATTAGTGATTATATTGCCCTTGAAAAATTGCGTTACGACGAATCTTTGCATATCAACTTTAATTATGATCTTGAAGATATGAAACAGGCAATACCGCCGTTGCTGCTAATTCCGTTGGTAGAAAATGCGTTCAAACATGGAACTTCCGAAACAAGGTCTCTTCCATTTGTTGATATTCATCTTTCTGTTAAGAACAGGCAATTAGCTTTCTTTGTGAAAAATTCTGCGGATGGTTTTCGCGAAGAAGAGAAAGTAAAAGAAAACATTGGTCTTTCAAACCTAAGGCGCCAACTTGAACTGCTCTTTACCGATTACAATCTGTCAGTTGAGCAGGGTGAATCTGTATTTACGGCAATTTTAAAAATAAATCTTGCGAGTCATGTCTAAAATAAAATGTATTATAATAGAAGATGAACCGTTAGCTGTAAAAGTTTTGTCGGATTATATTTCGCAGGTACCTTTCCTGGAATTACAATCCACTTTTAAAGATGCCATTCTTGCAACAGAGTTTCTGCGTGACAATCATACCGATCTTATTTTTTTAGATATTCATCTGCCAAAATTAAAAGGGATGGCTTTTCTAAAGACACTTCCAAATCCACCCGCAGTTATTATTACTACTGCTTATCATCAATACGCTGTGGAAGGATTTAATCTCAATGTTACAGATTATTTATTAAAGCCGTTTGAGTTCGAGCGTTTTTTAGTAGCAGTAAATAAAGTTAAAACAAAAGAAAGAGAGCAACAGGCATTAAGCGAAAGTGGAGAGACAAAAGATTTTATATTTCTAAACGTGCAGAAAAAGAAGGTAAAAATTTTATTCTCTGAGATTCTTTATATCGAAAGTCAAAAAGAATATATCAAAATAGTTACAGCAAAAAGAACATATCTTTCAAAAATGAGCACTCAAAAAATTGAATCGCTTTTGCCTTCAAATCAATTCAAAAGGATTCACCGCTCTTTTATAATTTCAATTGACAAGATTGAATCTTACACAGCAGAAACGGTCGAGATTAATGGAGTGTCTATCCCAATCGGCAGAGGTTATAAATATATTTTAGAGAATTTATAGCTGCTCATTTATCACTAGCCAAAATTTCTTTAAGAGACGATATTAAATTTGGTAGGTTATTTTTTACTGTGTTCCACACAAGCTCAATGTTTATATCAAAATAGACATGAATTAATCTGTTCCTCATACCTATAATATCTTTCCACGGAACATGGGAATATTTTGATTTGGTTTCTTCCGATAATTTAGAAGCTGCTTCACCAATAATTTCAATTTCTTTAATCACGGAAAGAATCAGCATCCTGTTTTTACCAAAGTTCGTTAGCTCTATATTATTTATAAAAGATAATGCTTCCTCCGAAGCATCGATAATGTGC
>CAZUOC010000358.1:3020-3367 GCA_964622335.1 uncultured Ignavibacteriaceae bacterium | reverse complement strand
AATAACAAAGCTTATACTTATTATGTTTATGCGCCTGGAGATTCAACTTCAATGTACAATGTTTCTTTTTCTTCTGTTGGTGATGGTTTTGGCGACTACATTAAAGAAAGCTTGGGTAATTATAAATTTGCCGGCATTGGAATGGGAAATTATATGCCGGTAGTATTTTTACCTCTACCGGAGCTTAAGCAAATCGGGGATGTTGTTTTAACGGCAAAACCTTTTGAAGATGTTCTTATTTCTTTTGAATATGCGGGCAGTCTGTGGGATAAGAACCGTTTTTCCGGTTTAGATGATAACAATAATTTCGGATATGCGAGAAATATATTTCTTAAAGTAAATCCGAA
>CAZUOC010000358.1:0-3010 GCA_964622335.1 uncultured Ignavibacteriaceae bacterium | reverse complement strand
AAAAAGATTGATATTGGAGATTTAAGTCTCGGCAAAATTGGTCTTTCCTATAAAGATAGATTCATACAGGATAAATTCACTTCGGCTGACAGGCTGAACCAAGTTGAATTCAACAGGGCATATAATATTTCTAATACAAATCAGCCGGAAGATGAAGAACTAAGAGAGTTCGGTTTAAATTTAATTCCTATTGATGAACTTAGTATTTCATCAACTGCCGGTTTATTAAGAAGAGGAGATGATTTTAAATCCGATAGGTATAATAATATTCTGAAGTTTTCCGACACAAAGAACTATAATGTTGATTATAATTTCGATTATGTAACATCTAAAAATTTTTCTCTTTCAACCAATTGGCTAAGACAAACCGGAAGTGCTTATTATAATCTCTGGAAATTGACTCCGGGTATTGATTTTCTCGCAGAAAACAGGAAAGATAAAACAACAGGGAGTGATTCACTTTTGTCGGGAAGCCTGAAATATAACGATGTCGGTCCATATATAAAATTAACTGACTTCTATGGGTTAAATGTTGCGTTAAAATATTCTATTCGCGATGATTATTTGCCGCTCGATGGAGTAATGTTTAAGCAATCAAAGGCACAAACACAATTTTATGAAGTAAATTATAGTGGAATAAAGGAAATCAACTCCACCCTAAACTTTACTTACCGAAATAGAAAATACACAGATATATTTAAACAGAAAGGTTTTCTTAATACGGAAACAATACTTATTCGTTCTCAAAATAAAATACGTCCTTTGGATGCAATAGACGGTAATGTTTATTATGAGGTTTCAACACAAAAATCTGCAAAGTTAGAAAAAGTTTTTGTTCGTGTGGAAGAAGGGACGGGAAATTATAAATATCTTGGTGATTTGAATAATGATGGTATTGCCGAAGAAAATGAATTCGAGCCGACTGTTTATGATGGAGATTATATTCAGGTTACAATTCCTACTCAAAAACTTTATCCTGTAATCGATTTGAAAACAAGTACGAGGTGGAAAATAAAATATGGTGAGTTATTCGGTAACTCGTCTTCTTTGTCAAAAATATTAAAGCCATTTTCAAGTGAGACTTTCTGGAGAGTGGAGGAAAACAGCACCGAATCAGATTACAAAAAAATATACCTGCTTCAGTTCTCTTCTTTTCAAAATGAAGATAAAACAATAACCGGTTCCAATACTATTCAGCAGGACCTTTTCCTGTTTGAAAACGACCAGGAATTTTCTATGCGTTTCAGGTACGCACAAACAAAAAGTATGAACCAATTTAGTGGAGGAGTTGAAAGGGCTTATAATAGGGAAAGAAGCCTGAGAATAAAATTCAGAATGATAAAAGAGGTGAGCAATCAAACGGACTTGGTAAGTAGTACGGATAATGTAGCGGCGCCAGTTTCTTCAAACAGGAGAAGAACAACGAGTGGAAATAATATAACGACAGATTTTTCATACCGCCCTGAGAGAGATATTGAAGTAGGATTAAAGATTAAAGCCGGCAGCACTGAAGATGTACTACCTGAAAAGCCAACAACAATTGATCTGAATTCAGAAGCATTGAGGTTTAACCTATCTTTTGCCGGAACCGGAAGGTTAAGAATCGAGCTTGAAAGAACTGAGTTGATTGCAAATAATACAGAAAATTATATTCCTTTTGAATTAACAGGCGGAAACATTATCGGGAAAAATTATTACTGGCGTTTAAACTTTGATTACAGACTTTCCGGTAATTTACAATCGACAGTCAGTTATGATGGTAGACTGCAGGGTAGCGGAAAAGCGATTCACACAGCACGTGCAGAAGTGAGAGCGTATTTTTAAAAATGATGAAATAATCATTTTTTAACTCTTTGTTTTTGATTTTTATTTTGGTACATTTTATTCAGTTTTATGAGTGAATTCTAAAGCTGAGGGGACTAATAAAAATGGTGGTTATAGGTAATAGTACTTCAAGGTTCTTAAGTCTTTCTTATATATTTTTTATTCTATTCTTCTTTGCGTCTTTAGTCTATTCACAAAGTCCAAGTATTGAAAGAGCACTCGATGATTACAAAAAAAATCTCCCACACCTAAAACAACCGGAAGATACTTATCAAGCAAATGATAGTACGTTAACAGTTTTAGGAAGATGGGCATGGGGTCCATTACTGTCTGTAGAGGCTAAAGAGAACTTTGCTTATATAGGAAACGGACCGACTTTTCAAATACTTAATATTTCCGACCCCTCAACTCCGGAACTTGTCGGAGAATACCTGACAGAAGGATATGTTTATGATATTGAGATAATTAATAATAGGGCTTATGTCTGCACTGGATACGGGCTTTTGATTTTAGATATAAGCACCCCTTCGGAGCCTGCTGAATTATCCTTTGTCGCTATAAGCGGTGTCGCTTCAGGTTTAGCTATTGATGGTTCGTTTGCTTATGTAATAACTCAAAGTGGCACAATGTCGATTGTAGATATCTCGGATATTCATAGTCCTGTATTAAGGGGAACTAATTATACTGGAGGAGGTGAATTGCCCACTTTTGTGCAAGCTAAAGATGGTTATGTCTATATAGGAAATTACGAGTGGCCCGGCTTAACGATAATAAATGCAGCAAATCCCGATTCTTTGCTCTACGATTATTTTCAAATAGATGGATTCGGTTTCAGTTCCTTTTTAAAGGATACTTTATTATTTATTGGAGTAACCTATTCTGCTTATGACTTCAAAATCTATAGTATTTCCAAACCCGGGAAACCGGAACTGATTAGTCAGGTTGAATTAAGTAGCTCCGGGGCTAAAGTAGTAGGTGAAATAGAAGTAACGGAGAACGGCAAAACAGCTTATGTAACAGGTTCGGACGGTATCCAATCAGTGGACATATCTGATTAATACTTTATATCAATTTGATAAATAATGAGGTTTGCGAGTATTATGGAAAAAAAAGAAATTGTATTAAGTTGTGATCATGGCGGATATAAATTAAAAGAATATTTAAAAAAACCTGTTGAATAATATGC
>CAZUOC010000357.1:0-3411 GCA_964622335.1 uncultured Ignavibacteriaceae bacterium | reverse complement strand
TATTTCCAAATTACTCTTTGTTCTATCAAGTCCCTGACGTTTCGCTCTTTCGAACCTGGCCGGTCCTTGTGCAAATAGTGGCCCTATGCCCACAACTGTCAATAAAATAAAAATCAATAATTTCATTTTCATGGTTAATATATTTTAATTGTTTCTGAACAATTTTATGACTTCAATTTACATCGAAAGTTTAATCCGATAAAGTCAATGAAATAATGGCTGAACAAAAATCTTTCATCAATCCTTATAATAATGAATTGGAAATCCTTGAGCTTCAGCTTGAAGGAAGAAGAAGAATGAGCACCGAAGAGTTTTTAAGAGGGTACAGTTTTTAAGTTCTCTTGGTTTTAAAACTTACTAAGACTTTAAAAATTCAATTGCTTTTTGCTTATTCCTGAAAAGTGTAAGATTCAAGCCGCTGTTTCTTGCTGCAGTTTCCAGGAAATCATGGGAGTTATCTTCCGGCGCCACGACGGCAGCGACAATGGCTGTTATATCAATTCCTTCTGTGTGTCTCATATCGTGGTAAGCAAACTGGTAATTGTTATAGACTGATTCAACATTCCTAGCATTTGTGCAGTCCACCAAATATTTTTTTATTCCCTTTTCTTTACCCAGTTTATGTGCCTCAATGTTGTGAGACATTATACTCTTCCTAGTTATCTCCCCTGTCAACTCAAGAATAATGTATGAAGAATCGTCTGATAAGGAGATCCGGGAAAACATAACATCCTCCTTTTGTACTGGTTATTTTTTAATTCCTTATATTTTATTCAAGCAGGGCAGACCTTAATATCAACCGCCACTTCTCCTAACAAATTGTTTTTATAATTACCTTATTAATAAGATAGAAATAAAAAGTATAAATCCAAATTATTTAAACTTCAACTTTTTACTCTGCTAAACTATTTAGTACCCCGCAATTGTTAAAAAATTATGAAGTAATTGTTCCCCGGTTTTTGTGTATTCATCCTTTATTTCATTAAAGATGGATCGTAAATATTCCGTGTCGAGTTTGAGAAGATCGGGATCTCCCTTAATCCACTCCTCAAACATTTCAGGAGTAAGTTCGAAGTGACTTTGTATTCCATAGGCATTTGAACTAATTTTTACAACCTGGTTACGGCAGAATTTCCCGGTAGCCAGAAGGACCATATCATCTGTAAGATCGACTGTTTCGCCGTGTAAGTGAAATACTTTGAGAGATGTGTTAAGCTCTTTGAATAACGGGTCTTGTTTTCCTTCATCAGTCAGATCTATTGTAAAATTATTTCCTTCGGGATCTAAAAATCCAACTTCTTTTACGGGACTTTCAACAACCTTTCCTCCGGCAGCTTTTACCAATGTTTGAAGCCCGAAGCAAATTCCCAAGTAAGGTGTTTTAGAGCCAATAACCTTACGAATAAATGCCAATTCATTTTCCATTATTTCATCTGTATCATTTGCACTAGCCGGACCTCCAAGAACAACAACCGCTCCGAAGTTTTCAACAGGTGGAATTTTTTCTCTTTTGCCAAGCTCAGTTATGAAGCACTCAACCTTTTTTTCTTTCAGAATTCCTTCGAGTAACCCCGGTCCTTCATTAATACTGTTTTTTACGATAAGTATTTCTTTTTTCATCGAATTTTTTAATCAAATTGAATTGGATAGAAATTACATTATTTTGAATTAATATATTCTTTTGCTGCTTCAGCAATATTCTGCATTATGTTTGTGAATTTATTTTTATCGGGTTCAAGAAGCGTAATTCTGAATCCGTACAAATCTGAGTTAAAGCCGGTAGAAAGTGGAACAACACAAATCCCTTTTGAAGCAAGTAAATAGTAAGCAAAGCGTTTATCGTGTTTTGCAGAATCGACTAAAGGTTTAATGATTTCTTCAGCTTCATTGTTTGCCGGTTTCAGGAATTGACCTTTATGTACAGTTCCTTTATCAAAAAGGACAGTCATATAAAAGGCGCCGTATGCTTTGTGAATAATGAGCCCGGGAATTTTAGAAAAGATAGAATGAGCCAGTTGAGATTTTTCCCAGTAGTAAGAGTTTCTTTTATCAAGATATGGATAATAGCGTGGGTCGTCCATTATTTTTGGTAGTACTTTTTGCGGCAAAGTAGTTGAACAAACCTCGAGCATTTTTGCATCTATAATTGTTTTAGCATAGCGTGCAAAGTTTGGATGTTTATCGCGGTTGTAAAACTCAACCCAGCCGCAGCGGGCACCGGGCCAGGGAAATTCTTTCGATATACCGCGCAAAGCTATACCCGGAATATCACCAATTACTGATGCAAGTTTTTTGTGAATTATTCCGCCATAAAAAAGATTTGAATAAATTTCATCTGAAATCATGAATAAATCAAATTCTTTGGCGATCTTTACAAACTCTCTAATAATTTCCTGGGAGTAAACCATGCCTGTCGGGTTATCCGGATTAACAAGCAATATTCCGGAAATCTCGGGGTGTTTTATTAATTGGGATCGCAGGTGATCCATATCCGGGTACCAATTGTTTTTTGGATCGAGACGATAAGTTATATGATGTTTACCGGAATGTCCCGCTTCAGCAGATGAGTGAGTCGAGTATGCAGGGTTTGGTCCTATAACGCGTGCACTTTTATTAAGGTAATTATAAATTTTTGAAACTGCATCGCCGAGCCCGTTAAAAAAAAGAATATCATCGGGAGTTATTTGCGCGCCTCCTTCGATGTTGCGTTCATAAGCAATATACTCGCGTGTTGGTAGTAATCCTTTTGTTGGAGAATATGCAAAACAGGAATTATCAGTTTTAATTGTGTTAATAATTATTTCTTTCATCCATTCGGGAACGACCTCTCCTTTAGCAACCGGATCGCCGATATTTTCCCAGGTAATCGGAATACCTGTCTTCTCTATTTTATTTCCTACTTCAACAATTTCCCGGATTTCATAAGTAAGCTCATCTGCTCCGGGATGAATGATGTTGTTTCTCATTTAAGTTCTTTTGAAATTATTCTAATATAATTTTTATTGACTCACATAACTTAATAAGAAATTATTGAATTGAACATTGAAAATTGAATGGTGAATATTGAGCATAGAAATAGTCAAAAACGAATTACAATCTTCAATGAGCAATTTATAATTTTCAATTATTAGATTTATGAATTGAAAATAACAAGATTGAATTTGTAAACCAGATTTGCGGGGAAACGTTCTAGAGAAAAATCTTAATCACCCGTTGGTATAATACCCTTGTTCTCTACCATAAGTATAACAGTTTTTTGCGGTGCTCTCGTTCTGTGCATTACATTTTTTGTAACGGTTACTCCCTGACCTGGATTTAATTCTATCGTTCGATCTTCCAAATCAACTAATAATTTCCCTTCAAGGACAAAGAAGAATTCATCATCCTTTTCATGTTTGTGCCAGTGGTACT
>CAZUOC010000356.1:0-3412 GCA_964622335.1 uncultured Ignavibacteriaceae bacterium | reverse complement strand
CTTTCGAACGCTTTTTCCGATACAAGTTCAAGGACACAATTAGGATATACTGTCGGTTTGTCCGCCGTGGATGTGCCAATCAATAATTTAACATTTACTTTAGAATACACCAGGATAAATCCGTTTGTTTACGGTCATCACGATCCGGCTCAAACTTACACAAGCTCCTCTTATCTTTTAGGACACTGGATGGGACAAAATGCGGATCTTGTATATGTAGAATTTAATTACAGATTTTTAAGAGGCTTGCAGGCGAGTATTTGGGGAGAATATGTGCGCAAGGGAAGCTCTGATTACAGCGGACAATACGGCGATCATCAGCCGGTGTTTTTATTCGGATTAAAAAATTATTATACATATTTAGGACTGGATATGAAATACGAATTTATCCACGATCTTAACTTTGAAGCAAAATTAAAAATTAACATTACCTCGAACGAACAGGAAGACGGTTCGTTCGAAGACAACCAGCTAAATGAATTCTCTATTGGAGCCTACTACGGGCTATAAAATCCTTTACTTTTTCCAATCCTCCAGCAGCTTTTTCATATTGTCAAAATCAAATGGGGCGTTATCCATTTTTGATCCGTAATCAATTGCCTTTTCCATTACTGCTATTGCCTCATCTTTTTTATTCATCTTTGCAAGATACTGGGCTTTAATTCTCTGGTTCCAGTAATTTTCATTTATCAGTTCGGAAGCCTGAATCCATTTAAATCCTTCTTCAAGATTAACATTATTTTGAAGACAATAAGTTGCAGCGGAATTAAGTTCTCCCCAACCCAAAGCATTCCGCGCACTTTTAAGCACGAGCTCCTGGGTTTTCACTTCAACATTAAATGAAACTTTCAGCTTTTCCCAGATTAAATTAACATTCGCAGAATTCTCAGTCATATCTGTAATTGTAAACATCATTCTTTCCGTGAAAGGATTTTCAACCGGTTTTACTTTTATTCTTAAAGCATCTTTTTTCATATCATAATTCATCGGGTCATCCACTTTAGTATCTTTGCTGAAAATTATTTCCCATTCATCCATAGAAGGAATAATGTGTATGCCGTAAGTTCCTGCCGGCAATTCATTTCCATTTACTTTAACAGGGTCACTGAATGTAATTGATGTTACTTCGTTGGCACCGACTCTCCAAACCTGACCGAAAGGAACAAGTTTGCCCCATATAGTTCTTCCTTTTACGCCGGGTGAACTGTAATCTACTGTAATTTTTGTAATGCCGACAAATTGAGAAACAGTTGCATCGGGGCTGGGACGCGGAGTTCTGAAATCCTGGGCATTTACAAATGAGCAAAAAGTAATAAAGGTAATTATTAAGGAGAAATATTTACGCATAACTTTTCCTTTCAGCTTTGATTATAATCTTAGTTTCTTAATTGAATGGCTTAATAATTGCGAAGTTACCTAATGATGATTAATAATCCAATTTTATAATGTTGGAAAATTCCGAAATAAAACTTGATAAAGCCGTTACTTATACCTGGTTCGATGAAATAAAAAGATGGCTTCCCTCTGTTATTATGCTTCCCCTGATGATATGGCTGGTTTTAAACAGGGGAAATTATACATTGATAGACAATGCTGATCTGGTAATCCACGAAGCGGGACATTTCTTTTTTATGTTCTTTGGGAAATTTATTTATACAGCGGGCGGCAGCCTAATGCAGATCATTCTTCCATCTATAATTGCCTGGTATTTTTTAAGTAAGAGCTATAAGACAGGTGTTCAGGTTTCTCTTTTATGGCTTGGACAAAATTTAATTAATATAAGTGTTTATGCTGCCGATGCACGCGCTCAAATGCTTCCTTTACTCGGTGGTAATAAAGTTTACCATGACTGGCATTACCTGTTCGGTGAACTCGGCATTCTTCAGTACGATGCTGAAGTAGGTTATATCATATTCGGTTTTGCAATTTTAATCTTTCTTATGTCTCTCTTATTACCTCTGTTTATTCACAACTAATTATTAATTTTACAAACCATTTTAGCATTTATTGATAAGGCATTAAAGATTCACCCCTGATTTTAGTCAGGGGTTTTAAAATTGAAAATTAAACTCCGGAACCGTTTTTAATGTTTATGACAAAAAGATAACTGAACAAAAATATGTTTAGGTTATCTAAAAATTTATGAATCTATGACAAAATATTTTTTATTTGTGTTCATATACACAGTTGTTGTGTCTGCACAGGATAACCCTGTTAAAACGTATTATCCCAATGGCAAGATCGAATCCGAAATAACTTATAAAGATACAATCAGGGAGGGCGAGGCAAAATTTTATTATGAAGACGGCACTTTAAAGGAGGAAAGACTCTATGTAAATGGAAGAGTTGCAGGGCTCGTTAAAGTTTATTACCCTAACGGAAAATTAAAAGAATTAATAAATATAGAAGATGGAAAAAGAGAAGGTCCCACTTCCCTTTTTGATGAAGACGGAAAATATATTAAAGATATAATGTTCGAAAACGGGATACAGGTAGTAAACAAAGAAAACCCATATATAACTGAGGAGCCCCAAAAAGCAATAGCAGAAAATAAAAATGAACAGCAGGCAGCTACCAGCGTTATTAAGAATATGAAACAGAATTATGAATTCCCTCCGCCGCAGGAAAAAGAAGATATGGAAAATGATCCTGCAATTTACAGGACTGTCGAAGTAATGCCTGAGCCTGTCGGTGGTTATGAAGCAATTAAGAAGAAGCTAATATATCCTGAACTGGCAAAAGAAAATGGAATCCAGGGGACAGTTGAAGTAGAGATAACTGTTGATGAATTTGGTGAAGTTACAACTGCCGAAGTTGTAAAAGGCATCGGGTATGGATGTGATGAGACTGCTAGGATTGCCGTTTACTATACAAAGTTTAAACCGGGGCTGCAAAGAGGGAAACCAGTAAAAGTGCAGATGACAGTTCCCATCGAGTTTAAAATTTTTGACCGGAAGTAAAAGGGAAACCGTTGAAACGGTTCTTGTCTTTAAGGATTCTTATTGTGACCTGACTAAAGTCAGGTCTGAGCATTTGAAGCAGCTATATTCTACCCCGACTTAAGTCAGGGTAGAAAAGAGAAAGGGCAATATTTACAACCGTTTTAACGGTTTTTAATTCCAAACCTAAAGGCAGACAAACTACTTATTAATTCTTTCTCTTCTTCCGGCACTACCACGGAATAATTTGGAAATTCATACCTGAGATGATACTCTTTCCTTAAAGTATCAAAATATTTTCCCGTGTCAACCTTCGAGGTTAATGTATCGTTTACGGAACCAGAACCTCGAAGGTTCTCTACCTTCCTGAGGTTCGCATCATCTTTTTTAATATCGTAAATCCTTTTAAAAAGACTTTGCAATGATACTTCAACCAAATCCATTTTTTTCAGCTCAATTATTGAATCATCTAC
>CAZUOC010000355.1:0-3415 GCA_964622335.1 uncultured Ignavibacteriaceae bacterium | reverse complement strand
CAAATGCTAGTAAAACCGACTACGTTGATCTTGGCTTAAAATTTTCTTATGAAATAGTTTCAGATTTCTTCATAACAGCTAAGCTTTCCAATCTCCTGGATGATAACATTTATTACTGGAACGGATATAGAGAACCGCCTCTTGATCTTGTTGCCGGGTTCAGATACATATGGTAAAATATTGTGATACATTGGATAAGAAATAAATTTTTCTTTTATTAAGTAAGTGACAATGAGTAAAGTCTAATGGATAAATCTCAATTAATAGAGAAAATTGCTAAACACTTTGGTGTTCAGGATTCCGAGCAAAAACTTTTTTTTGAAATATTTTTAAGAAAGTGTTCAGAAACTCTAGATGCCACCGAATTCATTCAAGTTGGAGAAATTGCAGAGGTTGGGAAGCTTGAAGATAGAAAAGCTCAGGGTAAAGAAACTACATATAAGATAGCTATAATTACAAATCTGGATGAATTTTTATTCGATATTCCTGAAGAAGATAAAGAGATACATTCAATCGATTCATATTTCAGTATAAGTATTGGTAAGCCGATAATTCCTTTAAAAGAAAATGATGATTTGGAATTCTTCATCCCTCACTCCGGGAATGAAATGAATAGAATGTTTGAATTGAAGGTTGGTAGGTTTATTGAAGATGCCAGAAAAGAGGAAACTGGAGTAGAAGCCGAAGAATCTGAATTAGATTTTTCAGATAATCTTCAGGATGTAAATTTTTCTTTTAACAACTGGAAATCTTCTTCCGATTCAGAAACTGAATTAACTGAAGACAAAATTGAAGAAGAGAAAACAGAAAATGATCTCTCTGAAATTCAAACTGAAGAAAATAATTTAAGCAAAGAAACAAAAGGTGAAGACAATATAGAAGAACAAGTTGTAAATGATTCTGTTGAGGAAATTTCGGATGAAATTCCTGAAGAAATTGAATCTCAATTAGAAGAAGTTACCTCTGAAATTGAAGAAGTCCCGCGGGCTGTAGAAGAAATAACAGAAGAGATGGAAGTGGAGGGACTTAATGAAGATGAAAATACAAAAGATGAATTGAAGCCCGATGTTGAACAGATAGAATCTTCCGAAATAGATGAAGAATCATTAGACGAACAAATTAAAGAGACAGGAAAGAACCTGGAAAGCAACGACGAGTCTGCTGATAAAGAGAAGCATTCAGAAACCGATTCGGATTCCGTTCCCGTTTCAGAAGAAGATAATATCGATGATAAACAATTGGTTATGGACGCTGTTAAATATGCCGAAGAAAAAGATGAAAGACTTGAAAATTACAGGAAGAAATCCTACGGTGGTTTTATTTTTGCCATTGTTGTAGTGGTTATAATAGGGGTGGTGATTTTCTTTGCATATTATTTAACAAATGCTGACAAAGCTGTTGTTCAAAAGTCAGAAACGCCAAAGCAATTTGCGGCAACAGTTGAAAGAACTTACGACATTCCTGTAACTTATCCTTATAAAAAAGGGATGATGAGCGAAGCCTATAATGCTATTAATGATGAAGTGCTTAATGAATCCGGTGACATAAACGAAACCCTTTCATCCGATAACGGCACTTCCGGAAAAGTCGAGATCAGGAGTCCACAACCTGCAGCAAGGGTAAAAGGATATATTTATAAATATGAAAATATGTATGCCGTACAGGTGTCTTCATGGAAGTCAAAATCAATTGCTATTTCGGAAGGTCAAAAATTTCTGGATGCCGGGTACAATGCCTTTATCGAGCAAACAGAATTAAATGATAAAGGAACTTACTACCGTGTACGGGTCGGTGGTTTTGGTTCTTTGGAAGAAGCAGAAAATTTCTTAAAAAAATAAAAAGGTAAAACACTATGAACCTTTTGTCGATATTCCTGAAGGGGGGGTACCTGATGTGGCCGATTTTACTTTGTTCTATACTTGGCTTGACAGTCATTATTGACAGGTACATTATCCTTCGCAAAACGAAAATAAATATTCCGGCTTTTACAGTCAGGATAAGAGGATTAATAAAGAAAAAAGATATATCCGGTGCTATTAGTCATTGTATGGAAGAGAAATCTCCTGTTGCAAACATTATCAGGAGAGGATTAAAGAAATACCGTCTCGGTCACGAGAGAGTAAAAGAAGCGATTGAAAACGCAGGACGGCAGGAAATAAGTAAACTTGAAAAAGGCTTATCTGTTTTAGCAACAATTGCTGGTATCGCTCCTTTGCTTGGATTTCTTGGAACTGTTACAGGAATGATACAGGCATTTATGAGAATCGAAGATCTTGCCGGTTCTGCCAATCCTAGTGATCTTGCAGGATGAATATGGGAAGCATTAATAACAACTGCATTCGGATTAATTGTTGGAATTCCGGCACTCGCTTTCTATAATTATTTTCTCTCAGCAGTAAAGAAGATTGTCGGCGATATGGAAACAGTTGCAAACGATGTTGTAGATGTTATGCAGGATTCTTCAACTAATATAGATGATGTTGAAGAAGAAATCGAATTGGATTTATAAAAGTGCAAGATCAAGAGCAAGTGTAAGAATCATTCATACATTCACTCATTCAATCATACAAGATGAATGGCTGAATGATTGAATGTAAAATAATTTTATCAATAATTTTTTTTCAGCCGAAGGCTGATCAGCCTCTGGCGGAAATTAAGAATGTGAAGGTGTTATGCAATTTAAAACATCAAACGAGCCATTAAGCATTTTCAGTCTTTCTTCTCTTACTGATATCGTGTTGCTTCTTGTTATTTTCTTTCTACTAACATCTCAGTTTGTTATACAAACAGGAGTTAAAGTAAAACTTCCGGCTTCCAAAACAAATGAGCCTGCATCTCCGACACAGCTTATCGTAACTTTAACGGCAGGCGGTGCTGTTTATGCAGGTAAAGAGGAAGTAAGCATTGACCAATTACCTGCAAAACTGAATGTAATGAAGGGAGATAAAATGGATGATAATCTTATAATCCGTGCTGATAAAACCGTTGCAGTCGATCTTGTGATACAGGTAATCGATGCTGCACGTGCTTCAGGTATTAATAAATTTACAATAGAGACTGAAAGACAACAGCTATAGAATTGTGCCGAAGGCACCCCTTTGGGACAAGATTAAAATAGAATAGAATGTTAACAAATTATAATTCAATAAAGAATCTTTCATTTTCGCTTTCGCTGCTGATTCATCTTTTGTTGCTGCTTATTTTTCTACTAGTGAAATTTTCAATTGACTATCCTCCGAAGGAATATGTTGAATTGTCTTTTGGCGTGTCAGGAGACGTTGGTTCTTCCGGTGCAGTCGGTACGCAAATAAAACAAGTTGAAGAACTTTCAAAACCTGAAGTTAAAGATGAAACGGTA
Source organism: uncultured Ignavibacteriaceae bacterium (assembly GCA_964622335.1). Classification (GTDB taxonomy): domain Bacteria; phylum Bacteroidota; class Ignavibacteria; order Ignavibacteriales; family Ignavibacteriaceae; genus RBG-16-34-14. The sequence continues at coordinate 57 of CAZUOC010000355.1, read as the reverse complement.
GATAAAAGTACAGAAGTAAAAGAAGTTGAGTTGCCAAAAGCAAAGAGCACTTCTGAG
>CAZUOC010000354.1:0-3416 GCA_964622335.1 uncultured Ignavibacteriaceae bacterium | reverse complement strand
ATTCCTTTCCTTTTCAGAAAAATTGTTGTGTCGTTTTCATTAATAACTATATCATTATAATTAACAAGCTTTATTAGTTTTTTGATTGTCTTGTTTTTAGGTAAAACGATTTCCTTATCTTCACTGAAACCCCATAAACTGGTAAGCGGACCGATGGTTACATCGAATATTCCATCGTATTTTTTGCTGTAAGCCTTTGAGCGCCTTATCATATCTAAGGTTTCATAACTGACTTTTGCAGGATGGTCTCCTGCAGCACGGTTTATTTTAGATATTTCACTACTGTCTTTTTCACAGCTCAATAAGTTTTCAACACGTTGCATTTCTTCATAAGCAGCTAATAAAGTTTTCTTACAAAAATTTACATCCGTGCTTCTTGCAGTAGTTTCAACAGTAGTGCCCATTAAATATTTAGTAACTGAAATTTTGTACATCGTTGTGTCACTTTGGGCATGTGTGCTGTGGGAGAGCAAAATCAAAATTAAAATCAGAGCAGGCGTAGTTTTCATTTTTTAATTTGTGCTAAAAAGTAATACTGTCAACTCCAAAAGAATTTTTACCGGCAATAGTAATGTTTATTTGACTTGGTATGCATACCAAGTTTTCGCCCGGTTTTGATATCGGAGCCATATTCATGCAGGTTTTATGTTTGCAAGTTGCGGAGGTTATACTTACCAATTTATTTTTTATTCTTATATCAACATGACCTTTTAATCCTTCAATTCTGTAGTGCTCCAAATCATTATCTAATGATAATTGCTTAACTAATGTTTCTCCCCCGAAAATATTTACACCGCCTGGTTCAATCAAATTTTGCTGGGATGAGAACCGAAGCAGCATAGGATCATCAAGCGCTCTTGGGAGAGAAAGAGAATTTGCACTTTCATCGAGAAGAAGAGAAAACTCATCCGTACCTTTGCGATAATCAATTAATGATTGGGATTTTACATAAGCCATATCCCCTATGTGTCTTCCTTTTAACTGATATTCTGTAAACTCCAGAGAATTTTTTCCATATGCAGAATTCTTTATAGCCTGTTCAATCGTATGAATTGTTCTGGACGGTTGATCGGTAATAACAGATAATGAGAAAGAACCGTTCTTCTTTACTTTAGCAAAAGTTTTATTGTTAAACGGATTGATCACTCCCATTACAGCCGTTGCCGGTACAATTAAAGAGCTATATTTAAGAAAATCCCGTCTTTTCATTTAATTATTCCTTATAAATTTATTTTATAAAATTTTGATTCCTGCTTATTGCAAAACCTGTAAACCGTTAAAACGGTTGAGTTAAAGATTACTTTTTGTTCCAATCCACGGATGAATCCGTGGATTAATCTGATAAACAGTATTCTTTTAAAACTGTTTCAACAGTTTTTGTTAATTATTTTCCTATTCAAACAAAAGTCAATATTCAATAATCAATTATCACATTAAAATATTAATAGCGATACCTGATGCCTAAGTTTATATCTGCAGCAAATAAATTATTCATATTATTGAACCAATAAGGCGAATAAGTATGCCGCAGATAAAAATTCAGGTTAAAAATATATTGTACCCGGTCATCTTTCAGAAAGGGGAGATACTCCTGATGATCTCCGCCAGTTAAAATAAGATTTAATTGAAGTTCATTCGAATAACCGGCATCGAGTTTTATATCAACTGTCATTAACTGTTCAGGCACTAAATATTTTGGTTTAAAGAAAAATGCCCGGGTTTGAAAATTGCCGCGCCAGCCAACGCCAAGTATAACATGTTTGGATAAATATCTTTGATAGTTCGCAGAATATGTATTAGCTGTTATATCCCATGAATCCCAATAATGCCTGTATCCTAATTGAAGGGATGATTTATCTGTAAGCCTGTATTTAAGAGATAAAGCCGCAGCGCGCCTGATTCGCAAATCAGGATGAACAGGATCAAATAAACTATCTGCACCATTAATTGTAATCGGAACTAATTGATAATTATCAGACAGCAATCCATTGTTATCTGTATATGTTGAAAGTAACTGGAGTATCAGACTTTTACTTACAACCTGGGAAAAGTTTGCATTTATAGTAGTAACATTTTTATTCTTTTTCCAATTTTTGGTTTTAGGAAAAACTTTATCCCAGCTTCTTACAACTCCTAATTGTATTGAAGTATTATTCTCGGCAAAATATTGTGTAAAGTTTCCAATAAGAGTAGAGGAGGTGTAATCACTTTCCGTACTATAGATAGCGTCGCCGGTTAAGATACCGCTGCCAAGTAATTGAGCAAAACCAAGATTTAATTCATGACGAACCTCATCGAAAGAGGGAAGTGGGTTTTCGTCTCCACCACCACCACCTCCACTGGTGGTTCTTCCCGATGCTGCAGTTATAGCATCAACTTTTGCAAGAGAAGTAGTTGTGCTTTTATTTGAGCTGCCGTTTCTGATAGATGCTGCAGTTATCATATCAACCAAATATCTCCCTGTAATACTTGTCGATTCAGATATACGTTTTGTTATAGCGATACTTGGATAGATAACCGAAACACTGAAGTCATCAAAATAGCCGCTAATATTTACCTGGGTTTCATTAGCAGGTAAAAGCTGAGCAAAATCTATTTTATAAAGACTAAAAAATAATAGGAAAAATAATATGATTCTCTTACCCACACCCGCAACCACCGCTTTCTGCACCGGTGGCACCTTCTACACCTTCCCTGTAATCCAGGAAATGTTCTTTAATTCCCGCGTTGATGGGATTTTCGTCAATGATCATAATTGGATCGGACAAACTTTCCTTTTCCCACGGTTTAACTGTGGCGCAACCGTAAAGGAGTACTGAAGCAACAAACAATAACAAAAGACGGATTTTCATTATCTCTTTTAATTCTCCTTCAATAATTGGGTTAATTCTGAATCAAAATCGTTTACGTATGATTCTTTAAAACCATCATGCCGGAAACGTATTTTACCTTTTTTATCGATAAATATTGTGGTAGGCATCGCTTCAATATTAAATAAAGCAGGGATTTTCTGGTCGTTATCCAGAACTATCGGGAAAGCCGGTTCAGGAAAAAGCTTATCCAGGAAAATGTCCATATTGTCTTTTTTATTGTCAATATTTACTGCTATCAATTCAAACTTAGGATCTTTACGCGATCCATAAAATTTAATTAAAGCAGGCATTTCTTCGCGGCATGGCGGACACCAGCTTGCCCAGAAATCTAACAAAACTACTTTACCAAGATAATCAGATAATTTTATTTCTTTGCCATTAGTTGTTTTTCCATAAAAATCCGGGGCTGTGGAGCCCTCTTTTTCCTGGCAGATACCAGTGCTTACAAATGTTATAAGAACCAGAATAGAAAAATATTTCGTGACTCTCAAATAAATTCCCTTAATAGAATACTTTATCAGGAAGTTTGTTGATTAAATACTA
>CAZUOC010000353.1:0-3428 GCA_964622335.1 uncultured Ignavibacteriaceae bacterium | reverse complement strand
ATTGATGCCGATGAATTCCTGATTCTCACTGACGTAGAGGTAGCCAAGCTTGACTATGGCAAGCCAGGCGAGAGACCCATCGACAAGATGACGTTGGCCGAGGCGAAGCAGTATCTGGAGGAAGGGCACTTCCTTGCCGGTAGTATGGGGCCAAAGGTCAAGGCCTGCATCCGTTTTGTCGAGAAGGGAGGGAAGAGAGCGGTCATCACCTCTCTGGATAAGGCCGTTGCTGCCCTTGCCGGCGATACGGGTACGCACATCGTGAGGGAGTAGCAATGTCGGACATCGAGCAGACAACGATTAAGCTGACCAGGGGAGTTCCGGCAACAGAGGCGTTTCCCATTGAGGAGATTATTGCCTGCAGTGAGCGGGTGTTACGAGATCACGGGAAGACTCTTCTTCAGTATCAGCCAGCCACTGGCTTTGGTCCCCTACGAGAGAGCATTGCTTCCGAGGCTGGAGTGACATCTGATCAGGTAGTGCTCGGCAACGGCTCGATCCAGCTGCTTGCCTTCCTCGCCGAGACGTACCTTCGTCCGGGAGATGTGGTATTGGTGGAGCGTCCAAGCTACGATCGAACTATCACTACTCTACGACGAGCTGCAGCAAAGGTGGTCGGGATTCCGTTGGAAGACGACGGGATAGACATTGCCTCACTGGAAGCAGCCGTGGAGGAACATCATCCTCGGTTGCTATACCTTATCCCCGATTTTCAGAATCCCACCGGCGTGACGACGAGCCTTGCCAAACGGGAAGCGATCGTGTCCCTGGCCAGAAAGCACGATCTTGTGGTAGTGGAGGATCTCCCATATCGGCGGTTGCGCTATCGGGGAAGTGATATTCTCACCTTGCACGACCTTGATGCCGAGCGCGTGATTCAGCTCTCCTCATTCAGCAAGTTGCTCAGTCCCGGGATAAGGGTAGGGTGGATGATCGCACCCGAAACAATTGCTCGCCGGGTCGCGCGCATCGCTACAGACACTTACATTACGCCTAACATGCTCGGACAAGGGCTAGCCTATGAATTCTTGCGTGAAGGAAGACTGGAAGCCAACCTCGAACGACTACAAATGCTCTATGCTCCGCGTCTGGCAGCGATGTTGCGGGGACTATCTGAACATCTTCCCCAAGCAAGCTGGATCAAACCCGAGGGAGGATTCTTCGTTGGCCTTACCCTCCCGGAGGGAGTGAACTCCGCACAAGTAGCGGAGAAAGCAAAGGAAGAGAAACTCGTGCTGAGCAATGGTGCCGGCTTCTTCGCAGATGGGGACGGATCACGCTTTGTTCGCCTTCCGTTCTGCGCGTTGAGCGAGGATGAGATAGAAGAGGCAATAGAGCGGCTAGCGCGCGCGGTACAAACAGCAAACCAATGATAGAAGGAGGAAAGACATGGCAACACTACAAAATCAAGACATTCTACGCGCTGATCAATTCAACAAGGAAGAGGTCAGGCTCATCATGGACACTACCCGTGCCTTCGAGCAGAACCTCGAGGAAGGGAAGATACTTGACATCATGAACGGGCAGATCCTCGCCTCCCTGTTCCTTGAGCCTAGCACGCGTACCCGCCTCTCGTTTGAGAGCGCGATGCTGCGCCTGGGAGGAGGGGTGGTCACCGTGGCTGACCCGAAGACTTCCTCTGCTTCCAAGGGAGAGTCGCTTCATGATACGATCAAGATGGTGGAGGGATACGCCGATCTGATCGTGCTTCGTCACCCGCAGATCGGGGCAGCAGAGCAGGCGGCAGCAGCCACAGATAAGCCGATCTTCAACGCTGGTGACGGCGCGGGACAGCACCCGACCCAGTCGCTCCTTGACCTGTACACGATCGAGAAGGAGAAAGGAACTGCAGAGGGATTGACCATCGCCCTCGCGGGGGACCTGAAGAACGGACGCACGGTCCACTCCCTCGTGGATCTTCTCTTGCTGTTTGACGTCAAGTTTTACTTTGTTGCGCCCCCAGCGCTGCGCATGCCTGCGGAGATCGTGGCCAAGTTGAAGAACAAGGGAATCGAGGTAACGGAAACGGAGAGCCTGGAACAGGCGCTGGCAGTGAGCGATGTCTTATACATGACTCGCATCCAACGCGAGCGCTTTGCGGATCCAGCGGAGTATGAGCGCTTGAAGGGAGCGTACGTACTAGATCGGGCCCTTGTGGACAAGGCCAAGGAGAGACTTACGATCATGCATCCGTTGCCGCGCGTGAATGAGATTGCCACGGACGTGGATGACTGCGCCGGGGCAGCGTACTTTCGTCAAGCAGCAAACGGTATTCCAGTGCGAATGGCCCTCCTTGCTCTCGTGGCCGGAAGGGTATAACTTGCGAGATATCCACCATAATGCTCCGGACGGTATACTAGTATTATGAAAAACGGACCGCGTGACACGAACCCTTCACTTGTCCGCTCATTGGACAAGGCGCTCCGCGTTCTGGGGTTATTGGCCCAAGAACATGAAGATATCGATTTGGGGAGCCTGGCAAGCCAAGCCAAGCTCCCCAAGAGTACGCTTGTCCGCCTGCTATCGACCATGCGCGCACACGGCATTATCCAGCAGAACCCGAAGACCCGTCGTTACCGTCTTGGCTGGGCCCTTGTCCGCTTGGGGCAAGCGGCCGAGAGGCAATTCGATCTTCCCCTTATCCTGCATCCCTTCCTGGAGCAGCTCGCGCGCGCGACGGGCGAGACAGCTTCGCTCGCCGTTCGCACAGGGGAGTACGCGTTCTACGTTGATCAAGCCCTGAGCCAGAATATCATTCGTGGAGCTCCTCCGACCGGAGCCGCGCTCGATCTTCACTGCACCGCAGTCGGGAAAATGCTTCTCAGTGAACTTGAGGAAAGCGAAGTCGAACAGCTCATTCACGAGTGCGGACTACCGCAGCGAACGGAGAAGACGATCACCAATACGTCACGCTTGCGCAAGGAACTTGCGACTGCTCGCTCCCGTGGCTACGCGATCGACAATGAGGAAGCAGAGCGAGGAGGGCGGTGCATTGCTGCTCCCATACACGATGGCAATGGGGCGATCCTGGCTGCCATATCAATCACTGCTCCAGCAAATCGTCTGACTCTGGACCGAATGGCAGAGTACGTAGAGATCGTGTGCTCCATTGCTGAACAAGCTTCCCGAGCCCTATGTAGCGGTAGAACAGAGCGGAAAGAGTAGCTAGAGGGTAGTCTTGTTTGCTTGATAAGTATCTTTGGTCATAGGCTGATAGCTGCTTATTGCTGGCGTGCTTTTTATTTAGTGTCCTAACATGTTCCCGATCTACGAAAACTGCTGTTGGCAGGACACTGCACAGTGATAATCGCTCAAGTGGCCAGCCTGACAAATTCGAAATCATGACCTTCAGACTAAGCATTCCAGAAGAACGGGCCGCACAGTCGATGGCTGCGCGGCCCAGATTATAGTTGGAAAGCACTCGAGCT
>CAZUOC010000352.1:0-3429 GCA_964622335.1 uncultured Ignavibacteriaceae bacterium | reverse complement strand
AGCCTGCGTTGGAAAAGTATGTTGAAGAAATGAATAAAAAATATGGCTGGAAGGATAATGTTTTAAAATACTGCCGCGGCTGGTTTAATGAAGGATTAAAAGACAGGGCAATTACCCGTGATCTTGATTGGGGAATTAAAGTTCCTATTGATTCAGCTGCAGGAAAAGTGATTTACGTTTGGTTCGAAGCTGTGCTCGGTTACATTTCTTCGACAATAGAATATTCCCAGAAAAAAGGAGAACCAGATCTCTGGAAAGAATACTGGCAGGATCCCAATACAAAATATATTGCATTCATCGGGAAAGATAATATTGTTTTTCATACAATAATTTTTCCAGCAATACTGATGGCGTGGAATGAATCTGGGAAAGAACAATATTGTCTTCCGCAAAATGTTCCTGCAAATGAGTTCCTAAATTTTGAAGGAAAAAAATTTTCCAAAAGCAGAAACTGGGGAATCGATGTTATAGATTTTCTAAAAATGTTTTTTGCTGATCCTTTAAGATACACGCTCGCAGCGAATCTTCCCGAAACAAGAGATACAGATTTTTATTGGAAAGAATTTCAGGCTAGGAATAATAATGAACTTGCAGATATTTTCGGAAACCTGATTAACAGGACTTTTACTTTTGTTCATAAACATTTTGAAGGTAAAGTTCCGGTAAGAGGAAAAACAGAAACAATTGATGATGAGTTATTAAAATTAGTTTCAAAATATCCTGCTAAAATTTCTTTATTATTTGAGAATTACAAAATTAAAGAAGGTGTCCTGGAAATTATGAATCTTGCAAGAGCTGGGAATAAATATTTCAATGATAGCGAACCATGGAAGACTGTAAAATCAGATAAAGAAAAATGTGGAACTACACTTAATATCTGTTTACAGGTTATTCACACGCTTGCAGAATTATTTTCTCCAGTAATTCCTAGTTCATCAGGAAAACTTTTCAAAATGTTGAATGCAAAACCTGTTGGCTGGAATGAAAGTGGTAAAAGTAACCTGGAAACAGGACACAAACTTAACGAAGCAAATATTCTTTTCCCTAAAATTGAAGATGAAATAATAGAGAAACAAATGGAAAATTTGGAAACAAGCAAAACTCCTGAACCAAAACCGGAGGAACAAATCTCTTTTGATGAATTTATGAAAGTTCAGCTTAAAGTTGCAGAAGTGATTGAAGCCGAAAAAGTTGAAAAGAGTGAAAAACTTTTAAAGATGAAAGTGCGTCTAAACAATGAAGAAAGGCAAATAATTGCCGGACTTGCAAAATCATTTGAACCGGAAGAGATGTTAGGAAAAAAGCTAATTATAGTTGCAAACCTTAACCCCGCGAAATTAATGGGACTTGTGTCAGAAGGAATGGTTCTGGCGGTTGAAAATGGAGAGGGCAAACTGGAGGTTTTATCTGTTTCTGATTCCATTAAAAGCGGAACGAGGGTAAAATAATCTGCACGTTAAAGGGCAGTTTCATTTTTTATAAATTTTTTTAAAGCAGATTACCTTGATTTTCAGGTAGTCCGTTGGTAAACTTATCAGCTAAATCTGTTAAAAAATAAGGAGATTCAGGTATGTCTTCCCGGTTAGTTATACTTTTTTCTGCGGGACTTCTTTTTCTATTAAGTTCCTGTGCAACAGAACACTCTGAAATTGTTCTTGCAAAATATGATAACAATAAAATTACAATGAATGATTTTGAAAAAGCCTATGCAAAAAATGTCGGAAGTCTTGAGCAGGCTAAAAAAGATAGCTTAACCAAGCTGAAGAATTTTCTCGATCTCTATGTAAATTTTAAAATGAAATTAAGAGATGCATATGTTAGGAATTATAATAACGATCCTTCTTTAGAAGCCGAGTTAAAGGATTATAAAGGAAAAGTAGGCGTTTCATATCTTCTCGAAAAATACCTGGTAAAGCCTGCTGTAAAAAAATTGTACGAAAGAAGAAAGTGGGAATACAGGGTTAGTCATATAATGTTTAAATCAGACCCGCGCGAACTAAAAGCAAAGAAAGCTTTAGCAGAAGCGGTGCTCGATAGTATTAAAAAGGGTGCAAGCTTCGAAGATATGGTTCAGAAACATTCTGATGATTCTTATTCAAAACAAAATGGCGGAGATATTTATTATGTGACTGCCGGACAACTTCCTATAGAATTTGAAAATGCTGTTTATGAAACAGAACCGGGTCAAGTCTATCCGGAGGTAGTACAAACACGTTTTGGTTTACATATTATTAAAGTTACTAAGAAGCAGCCCAGGGTTCCGCAAATCCGTGCGAGCCATATTGTTGCGGCTTTTAGAAGTGCTGATGGTAAAGTTGATACTGCGGCGGCAAAAGCAAAAATTGATTCTGTGTATAAGAAGCTAAAAGCCGGGGAAGATTTTTCTGAACTTGCCAAGAAATATTCGGATGATCCCGGCTCGAAAGAAAAGGGAGGCGACCTCGGTTATTTTGCTAGAAGAACCATGGTTAAACAATTTGATGAAGCCGCATTTGATCTTAATGTCGGTCAAATATCTGATATTATTAAAACCAACTATGGTTTTCATATAATAAAGCTAACAGATAAAAAACCTTATCCGGCTTTCGAGGAAGTTAAAGATGAACTAAAGAAAATTTTTCAGAAGCAGAGCTATGATATTGTGCATGCAAAACTTGTTGATAGTTTACGTACCAAGTATAATTACCAGGTTAATGACTCGACCGAAAATTATATTCTTTCGAAAAGTGATTCAGTTAAGCTTGATGAAAACCATCCTGCCTTGGAGGAAATAAAAAACCTTCCATTATTTAGTTATGCTGGGAAAAGTATAACCGTAGGGGAATTTTTTGGAAAGGTTGCCGACAAAAAAAATTATTATGGAAGAATTATAAACAAGAATATACTTGATGGTGCAATACAAGCAGTCAGTGAGGATTATATTCTTGAAGAAGCTGCATCAGGTCTGGAAAAAACCGATCATGAATTTGCTTCTTTAATGGATGATTACAGGAATGGAATCTATATTTTCAAGCTTCAGGAGGATGAGGTTTGGGACAAGATTAAAACAGACAGCTCAAGTCTTTATCAATATTATCTTGATACAAAATCCGATTACAACTGGCCTTTAAGAGTAAGTTTTGCTGAAATATATTCGACAAAAGATTCCCTGATAAACTATTACTATAGTCTTTTACAGGACGGTGCAAATTTCGACTCTCTGGCTGCAATCAAAACAGAGAGACCCGGAATGAAAGAGAAGAGTGGGAAATACTCTCTGGATAGCGTGGGAGATAATCCTCTTTATCAGGAAGCAGCTAAACTTGAAAAACCGGGAGATTATTCAAAACCTTTCGAAAAAGCTGGTGGTTATTTAATACTAAAATTAATAGAAAAAGATTTACCAAGAGCAAAAACTTTTAAAGAAGCGAGAGCTGATGTATCCGGGAA
>CAZUOC010000351.1:0-3430 GCA_964622335.1 uncultured Ignavibacteriaceae bacterium | reverse complement strand
GAAGGGAGAATGGCGGCAACACGCAAATCCACCGTTGCGGAAGCGTAGATCTGGCTAATCTGTGAGAATTGTCGCTGAATGCGAGCGGTCTCCGATTGAAGAGCGATGAAGTGTTTCCAGGGAACAACATCGTTGAATCCTGTAAAGCAGGAGGAATGGCATTATCTTGAACAACAATAATTGAAAAAAATATAATTCAAAATAATGGAGGATGCGGCATCGAATGCAGTTCCCCCAATGCTCAAATAATATCCAATATTATTAAGAATAATTATGGTAAAAGAGGGGCAGGGATATATTTTTTTGGTTCGTCTGTATTAATTATAAATAATGTTATAGCGGGTAATCAAGCAGAAAATTTTGGGGGAGGCATTTATGCAAAGGGAAACTCTCAAATAATTAACAACACCATAGTTAACAATTCTTCCGCTGCCGGCTCCGGTCTATATACATCCGGATCGAACCATACATTAATAAATAATATCATTGCATTTTCAAAATTGTATACTGCTCCCGAGGAAAGTAAATTGGAAAAATGGGGAAATTCAACTATCACATTCTCATATAGAAGTGGTGTTTTAGCGGGAGCTACATTTCATGAACATTTCATTAATAAAGGAACACCTTGTAATGTAACAGTCACCGTATCAGGATTATCCACCGATACAACAATGTTCGTCCAATCTTACGAGCGTTATTCTTTGTATATATACATGGTAATTAGTTCTACCGGTACAACAAATAGTGTAATATCACATATTTCTTCCGATACCGACACTTTGGAAATAGTTGCTAATCTTCCTGAGTATTTGGGGAATGTATCATATTTTACACTAACTTCGGACGGAATAGCTGAAGGAGATGATACCGGCATTGGCGGAGGTTTTGTTGCTAGTGAATGCGATACGACTTTAGTAAAAAACTGCAGTTTTTATAATAACGAGAAAGGTGAATACCTTTCTGTTGAGAACGATTCCACCTGTATCGAGATCGACCTAACGGGTGTTGAGGGAAATATAATATCTGATCCATTATTCGTTAATCGTAGGCTCACCTTGTATCGATGGCGGCACACCTGATATTTCTGGACTAAATTTGCCTAATGTAGATATTTATGGAGCGCCAAGAATCATTGATGGTAATAATGATGGAACTGCGGTTATAGATATCGGTGCTTATGAATTTGATAATACTACCGATGTTGATGAAAACAATTCGGTCATCACCAGTTTTGAATTATCTCAAAATTATCCGAACCCGTTTAATCCAAGCACAACTATTACCTACTCTATTCCTGTACTTTCGTTTGTGTCACTAAAAGTTTATGATTCTATAGGAAGAGAAATTGCCATCTTAGTTAATAAAGAAAAATTACCTGGAAAATATCATTACGTTTTTGATGCTCATAATCTTCCCAGCGGAGTTTATTTTTATAGATTGCAATCAGATAATTTTAATTCCACAAAGAAGTTACTGCTGATTAAATAATTCTTAATTTTGGTAGCAGAATTCATTTTAATTATACTTTTTATAAGGATAACAAAATGGAAGCACCAATCTTAGGCAACAAGGATCAATTCCCTACCGAAAAAATAATTTTCTCACATATCGGGAAAAATAAAACACATTGGCAATCTCTTTTCGAATACATTCATACAAATCATCCTGATATCTCGGAAGAATGGAGATATTATAACGATGGTAAAAGCTGGCTGATGAAAGTTACAAGAAAATCTAAAACAATTTTCTGGCTTACTGTTATAAAAAAAACTTTTAGAATTACTTTTTATTTCACTGATAAAGTGGAAGAAGCTATAAATAAAAGTCCCATTTCCGATGAGTTAAAAAAGCAATTCAAAGAGGGAAAACATTATGGCAAGATACGCGGACTTACAATTACTTTTAAGAATAAAAAAGATATTGATTATGTGAAGGCTTTAATTGAAATTAAGCTCAGTATTAAATAGCAATCTGATATCAATAATTTTATTCTGGATTGAATATTAGAATAATAAATGAAACTCATAATAATATTAATAATTTTGTCTATTTCAGGAACGGATTTATTTGCACAAAACGATTCCCTGTTAAAATTCATTTTTATACCTCACCCACGTTCCGATGACAAGGGCGTATTCCCGGCAATTGCAAGTATTGATTTCGCCAAATTTGATGTGAAAATGCTTGGGGGAGATTTGACCTGGACTACCAGTGAAGATACTGCAACAATGGTCTATTGCGATAGCATTTTCGATCTCAGCAATCCCAATACTTTATGGAGCCTTGGTAACCATGACCTTCAACGGGGAGATCGCGACCTTATTAAATATTTTACAGGCAGAGAAAGTTTCTATGCGTATAATAGAAATAAGGTCACATTCATAGTCCTGGATACCGAACTTGATGCCAATGGATCATCAAGCACTTTTATTAAGGGTGACCAATTGGAGATGGTAAAAACCGTATGTGACACCATTGCGGAATCAAACTTTCTTATTCTTTTGCATCACCGCTTAATGTGGATGATTAATAACGACTACTTTAAATCAATGCTTGGAGATTCGATTGCAGCAAGCTCCAGATCGTTGGACACAACTAATTTCTACTCTGACATATATCCTCTTCTGCAGAAGGTAAAAAACAAAGGAATACCCGTACTTGTTTTCGGTGGCGACAGAGCCAGTATTAATATAGTGTATTCTCCTGAGGATAGTATTACTTTTTATGCAGCAAGACTGAAAGGCGATTTAGCTGATAGCATAAACAATGTAATAATTTTAAATTATAGCCAGCAAAACAAAGAAATCACCTCTGATTTTGTGCCCCTGGCTGACCTGAATATCTCTGTTGAGAATGTGAAGTCTTCCCGTTTGCCAAAAAGATTTGTTCTCAATCAGAATTATCCAAATCCATTTAATCCAACCACTAACATTGAATTTCAAACTTCAGTTTTCGGATTTGTCTCCCTAAAAGTTTATGATGTTTTAGGAAGAGAGGTTACAACACTTGTGGATGAACATATGACGGGCGGAAATTATAAAGTTGAGTTGGATGGAAGTAGTCTTTCTGGCGGAGTTTATTTTTACAGGCTTCAATTTACATCCGATGGCAAACAAGCAGAAAGATTTACTGAAACTAAAAAATTTATTTTGTTAAAGTGAAAGAACAGTAATTTGTATAGCATTAAGCTTAGTATTAAATAGTGAAATATTTTATTACCTTATAGGTGTAGCATTTTAGAAGTAAATAAAAATAAATTAAAGAATACGATTGGAAATAAATAATATTAATAAGGGACATAATTATAGAAAATAAATATGGATACGTTAATTGGCGGATTGATAGCAATTGTTACAATCTTAGTAACTAAGGCACTAGAGATTTATAAAAAGTCAGTAGAACAAAAATACTCTCTCCAATCAACATATTT
>CAZUOC010000350.1:0-3440 GCA_964622335.1 uncultured Ignavibacteriaceae bacterium | reverse complement strand
TTCCAATCCTATAAATACCATCCTGCATCCGCTCTTCGCCGCATACTTAATTATTTCTTCATCATCTGCGAAATTTAAAGACGCCTGGCAGAACCATTCCTTGTCGATTTTGCGCTCAACTATTCCTTTAAATAAATCCAACGCATGTTTCGACGAAGACCGTCCGTAGCCGATTATATTGTCGTCCACAAAGAAAACCTTTTTTTGAGGTATTGATTCAAGCTCGTCCAGAACATCTTTGATCGGCCGCTGCCGGTAAGCCCGGCCGTTATAAGAAGTTACCGAGCAAAATTCACAGTCCATCGGACAGCCCCGTGACGTTTGTATTGATCCGAACCGATATCTTTCATCAAATAAATCATGCCGTGCCCTTGGCGTTCCGCTTAGATCCAATTTTTTGCCTTCGTAGGTTTTTTTTAATTGTTTGGACTCAAAATCCTCCACGACATTTTTCCAAACGCTCTCCGCCTCGCCTATCACGACTGCATCCGCATAGCGTACCGCTTCTTCCGATTGCAGCGATGCATGAATCCCTCCGATAACCACGGGTACTTTTTTATTTTTGTATATGGCTGCTAGTTTGTATGCCCTGTTGGCTGAAGCGGTAAACGCAGTAATCCCGACCAGATCGGCGCTCCGGTATTCGAACTCGTTAAAATTTTCATCCATAATCTCGACTTTCCAGCCTTCCGGCGTTAGCGCCGCCACGATCCCCAGCCCTAACGGGGGAAACTTTGAGCTGTTATTAATAGTAAGTCCCACTCGGGCGCGATTAACAGGATTTATGAGTAATAATTTCTTCATAAGCACCTCGTTGATCTTTCACGATTATATTTTGAATTTTACTCTGAATCATAATAACCGGCAATACAATAATGACAAGAGGCGAATTTTGCCGTACAAGAGGTATTATTGGAGAGATGAAATGATAAGGAAAGATAATGCGAAGAAAAAAATGATAGCTCTAGCACATGTGAAAGAACGTTCAATGGTTAACTAATCTATAGCCCGCTTTTGAATCTCTGCTGCGTTTCAATTAACGACCGGTTGAGGGCCCTGGTTTTTCTGAAGACGATCACCGTAACGGCCATGCCGAAAATTTCAGCCAGAACGACCATGATTCCGATGTAACAATAGTTCCGCAACCCCACAAAAAAAGGACCGAGGAATGTCCCTATGCCGATGATAATAAAAACCAAAAGGAATGATATGACAGCTTTTTTATTTACATTTCGATATGCAAACATGAAAGCCGCGGTGGCGGAAATACCAATAACGATTCCTACAAAAGAGCTTATTCCGAGGCCCCTTACAAGGGGGTATCCTTCCTTGATAACAAAGATTGATCCTACGCAGGCGCCGATAGCTCCTGAAACCAGCACGATGACTGAAAATACCCGCACTCTTTTCATTGCCTTCTACAAACCCAAGAATTTTTTAAATGACCGGACATAGCTTCTGGACACTTCAATTTCTTCTTTCTTTTTGTTAAATAATAAAAGCAGCCTCCCTCCGAACCACGGCGCAATTTCATTTACTTTCATGATGTTGACTACGGACGATTTGCTGACGCGGACAAAACCGCAATGGGCCAGCTCCTGCTCGAGCTCATAGAGTTTTTTCTTGACCGTAAACCTTCCGGTTTCCGTATGGCAACAGACATTGTTCCCTTCAGCGGTAAAAAAATAAACATATTCCGCTTTGATCAGCTCATATGATTCTTCGCTCTTTACCGGTATCACGTCAAATTTACGTCCTTGAAATGAATCTAAAAATGTATCAAGAAATTCAATCAAAGCGTTAAGGTCATTCGGATCAAACAGGATGGATATTCCCTTTTCGGGAACAGGCAATCCCTTTTCCACAATGGCTAAATCGGCGTTTTCTGATATTGTGATTCCGCGTGAAATGAGGGTTCCAGCAATTATCTTTTCATTCCGGGTGCATAAGAGGGAGCAAATCATTTTATTTCACTATGATAATTTTTAACATGGCCGCCCTGTTCGGGTAATTTGTATAAAAGCAGAAAAGATAACGCAACAAGAAATTTATACGCATAATAAATCGGCGAATTGGGGTAAAGGGCGAAAATTTATTATTTCACAATGCCTTTTAAACCGCTAAACCCAAGTTCGTGGAGTATTTTTTGAAATTTCTCTATTTTTACAAATACAATATCGTCTCCTTCTTGGCTTCGAAAAGCTAAAAGTTGGTCACCGTGTTCAATGTTTAAATCCCTTCTTAAATCCGCCGGTATTATTATTTGTCCATTTTGACTCACCTTGGTGACTCCGTAAAAAGTCGGAAATTCATTTTTAATGCTTTTTTTCATTCGCTCAACTCATCTATTGTTTCGGTTCGTAACTTTTTTCAGGCGGTCTTTTACCGTTTCGACCTTTTAAATCAACTGACTCTTCCGAGAAAAATTTTCAAAAAGAAAGGATAAGTAACATAATAAAAGCTATTTTTGTCAATAAATATTTAATTTAAAAAAATCTACAAAATCTACAAAATATTGTTGACGACAGCTTGTGCTCTGATATTGTCGGATATCTCAATAATAACCTTAAGGAGGCTTTTTATGATTTATCTTAAAGAAGCATATAAAATTCTGCCAGCTACTCCAAAAGCTACGGACAACTTTATAATCATTGCAAAAGAGCAGCTTCTCCCAAAATATGAACGCATGGGAGCACGATTAGTCGCCGCATGGATCAGCAATGATGAAATTCTCTTTCAGGTAAACCAGCTTTTTGAATTTAATAGCCTGACGTCCTTTGAATCATTTCATGATCAAATCCATTCCGATGCCTCATTCACTGAGACAGAGTCAAATCTCAATGAATTAGCTGAGAAAAAATCAAATCAGCTGCTTGAGCCATTAAGTCAAATTTTTTCAGACACTCTCCACACTGCCATGGCTGAAAGTCACGAGTCTGAAATAAAAAATTTTACCCTGTCAAAACTGAAGATAAGGCCCCACTATATGAAGGAATTCATCGACCAGCTCGAGCGTGGTGTTACGGCGGGTATACCCATGATTACCAGTCTTCGTCCGATAAGTGGAGATAGGAACAGTGTCATCGACATTTGGAAAATAAATCTCCAATTGGGATATCAACCACAGGAATTTTATGATCAAATTGGCTATACCGAGGAATGGTGGAACAAAATACGGGAAATGGCTCCCGATGAGAAAATGACTGCAATCTTTCCTTTGCCTTATTCTCCGATAAAATAAAATATGCAGCCGTAAACCAAAGCCCCTCCTGCCGCCAAATCCTCAAACGTTTTCGAAATGGCGTTGAGGGGTCCGTTTCACAACGAACGACTTTAAATTTGCCTACACGAGGCTCTCGATGATGTAAATAAATTCCAGCAACTATCAGCGAAAAACCGGCGGCAGGAGCTGCAGATAGTCCTTTCCGGTTATGGCGCCG
>CAZUOC010000349.1:0-3454 GCA_964622335.1 uncultured Ignavibacteriaceae bacterium | reverse complement strand
ATGCCGGCCAGCCCGACGGGTTGCTGGCGTTGGACACGATGGAGCAGGACCTGAAACGGTTATATCTGGAAAAGAAAATTTCTCTTGAAAATGCAGTAGCATATGCAAATAACAAAACAAGAATTCAACAATTATTAACGGCGGCATAAATGAAACCCTTAGTATGTATATACTGCGAAGGTAATGATACTAAAGTAGCAGTAGTAACTAAAGCTAACGGCAGACTTTCTGTTTTAAGGACTGCTAGTGTAGATTATGTTCAACCTTCGATTGATGTTGAGGAAGGCATTTCTAACCTAAACATTGATGGTAATGAACTGGATCTTGAAAAGGTGCAAACGCAGGATACGTCACTTGAAAACAAAATGGCTGCCTCTACTGTTTCTACACTTGCTAATGATCTAGCAGGAATAAACCTTAACAAAAGTTTGTTTATCCCGGCTCTTACTGAGCCCTCAATTCACTATCATACTTATGAAGGGTCAAAACAGCTTGCTTCAGCAAAAGTTACGAAGGAAATAATTGATGATATTCAAGAATCTAAAAATGTAACCGTTGATAAACAAAATCTTGGATATGTTGAGCTTGCAGATAAATCATTGTTATCTGTTTTTCTTGGCGATGATATGGGGGGTATAAACCTGATCAATTCGCTTGCCCGTCACCAAGGCAAAAGACATTATAAAATTCCGGCTGTTAAAAGTGCAGAACTATCCCTTGCATATTATGTTGCTAAAGCCAAGAAATTCTTTCCAGACGACCAATCGTTGATTGTCTATATTGGTAAAGAATATAGCAAGCTTATATTTCTGCAGGGGCGTAAGTTAAAACATATCGGAGCAACACTGGACATTGGCACGCTGAATCTTCACACATATGATGTTTACTTTTCAAAAATACTTCTTGAAATGGAGAATGGTGGAATCTCTTCTCTTGATAATATAATTGTCTGCGGAGAGGACGACTCCGAAAATCTTATACTTTCTTTTTATGGAACTTTCCCGGAAGCCAATGTTTCCCGTATCGAATTTGGAGATATTGATTTAGGGGGACTAACTAAGGAAGAAAAAGATAAATTTTCTTCATACAGCGTGCCTGTTGCCGTAGCAACAGAGTATTTTGACGAACTGGAAAACATTCACAAAGGAATTAACCTGCTGCCGAAATATGTAAAAGAAGATCAAAAACTTTTTCAATTCGGATGGCATGGATATGCAATGCTTCCGGTTCTTTTTGGAGCCACTTTCTATATTACTCTATACATTTTGGGAAATCAGAAAGAAATTACTCTGCTCGACAATCAAATTACCGAGAGAACAATCCTTATGCGACAGAATCAGGAAGTTCTGTCTAAAATAGCGGACCTCGAAACAAAGATTAGCGGGTTTGGTCAGACACAGGCTATATTAGACTCTGCAGCGGTAGGTACCGGAATATGGCAGGGGGTTCTAAGACATGTATCAGATTTTATTGGAAGAAGAAAGAATATGTGGTTGACAAAAATCACAAATACCGAGGGGAATACTATTTCAATTGAAGGATATGCCCTATCAAGAAAAGTATTATCAGAGTTTGCTTATTCAATAGAGTCAGCCACACTAAAGAGCGTCAATTATGAAGCTCTTAGAGAGAAAAACACATACAAATTTGCATTAACATTTGATTTATCAAACTATCAAAAGAATGTACAATGAATAGAAAATTAAAAAGCACTTTAAGCCTAGTAGGTTTACTACTGCTGATCGTAGTTGTCAGCGGGGCGTACGTCTTTGTTTTTCAAAGAGGTAAACTGAATGAGAAAAAAAACAAACTCGAAGAGTTAAAAGCCAGTAACTATAATACGGATCAATTAACTCAACAGTACAAAGATCTTCTGAAGAGATCAACCGTACTTGATTCGATTCTTGCTGCAAGGAAATTTAATATTCCACAAAATCTTTCCCAGATAAAGTTTTATGACTTCATCAATAACGTAAGCGCATCATATTCCCCTAACAGCCAGATTAATATTGAATTTCTTTCACAAAATCAGGATAAAAATTTTTTCTATTACGAATATAAACTTGGCGGGAAAGCATCCTACAGTGATCTCTATAATCTTGTTTACGCAGTTGAACACAGTAAGGAATTGAAGAAGATAACCAACGTAACCCTGAATAATCTTGTAGTTGCAGATGTAGATGGAATTCCTAATTTTTTGGTTGGATTCACGTTGAATGTAGGCGTTTACTTTTCTACAAATGACAGGTTTGCTACTGCAAAGTTTGTTGAAAATAACCTTAGGACTGCACCGGAATACGATGCATTTTATCCGGCAATCAGAAACCAAATACCTCCTAATGTAGATATGTTGCTTGATGTTCAGGGAGCTAAACTGCTTGCACTTATTCCCGAAGGGGCTTTTGTAGCTGACAATAAAGGGAATACTTATTTAGTGTATGAAGGCGAACAAGTTTATTTGGGTTACTTAACCAAGATAGATTATGATAAGAACACCGTTAATTTCATTCTAAACAAAGGTGGAATAATAGAAAAAGTTCAGCTTGTACTTGAAAATGAAAAAATAAAAGAAAAATGATTGAGAGAGTAAAATGAAAACAACAATGAAAACACTTTTTGTGATTCTTCTTCTGGCTGTTCAAGCTTATCCTCAAAAGTACCTCGAAAAGGAACTTAAGGGAGGTACCAATCCTGATGAGCTAGTAACACTTTCCCCTAATGTTTCGTTTAACCAGGCAATATCTCTCCTTAGTAAAATAAGCGAGAGTGTTACCGGAAAACGTATTGTATCAACAGTAGATTCTGAAGATCCCATTGGGATTGAAATAAACAACATGGTTTATGACAAAGCTCTTGTGGTATTAGTGCAGTATAAAGGGCTTATTTACGATGAAAAAGAAGATGTCATAGTTGTTAAAAGAAAAGCTGATGTTTCTGAGGATAAAACATCGGACAATTATGCCCCCGTGACCGCAAGAGACGTTAAAATATCAGCGGTCTTTTTTGAAATGGATGTTAACAAATCCAGAGATAGAGGAGTAGATTGGAAAGTTTTATTGTCACATAAAGGTTTGCAAATAGGTGGTGAAGCCGTTAGTAAAGGAGGCGGCACAAGCTCGAGCGATAATTCAAGTTCATCCAGCAGCCAAAATCCACCCGATTTTAATGTGAGTTCTTCGTCCGATTTTGAGCTTGGAAATTTCTTTGGTGAAGCTACGGCGATGTTTAGATTTTTTGAAGAAGAAAATATCGGCGAAATAATAGCAAGCCCAAGTATTATAGTAAGAGATCGTAAACAGGGAAGAATACAGGTTGGGTCCGATTTCTCTGTAAAGCAAAAAGACTTTGCGGGGAACGTTATTGAAAAGTTTTTTCCCACAGGTACAATTATAGAAGTAACACCATACGTTTATTATGAAGACAATATTAATTATATGCTTCTGAATATACTTGT
>CAZUOC010000348.1:0-3455 GCA_964622335.1 uncultured Ignavibacteriaceae bacterium | reverse complement strand
TAATATCATTGTGATATTTTCGTTTTAATATTTTATTTAAAATTGATTATAACAAAGCTCATGAGTAGCTGCTCACTTTCTTCCCGCCGCTATGTCGTCAATATTTTAATCTATTTTTTGAATTTCAGTTTAAGGTACTCACCTATTAACAATGCAGTTGGATAAGTAACTTCTTCTTCAGTTTTTGCATGAAGTTTAAGTTTTTCTGCGAATGCAACGTATTCAGTCTTGTTTCCATCGCGTGCAGCTTTAACAAGTTTATCTAACGCTGCGACTATTGCTTTATGTTCTTCTAACATTTTAGGAAGTTCAGTTCTTAATTTATCCGTCATTTTAATTACTTCCTTCATATCATTATTTAATTTATTTACTACTAATTGCTGTAATACGCCGAGAGGTGGTAGGGCAAATTCTTCTTCGCTGACAAAGTGAGGATGCATGATCTGAGCAACCAATTTTGCTGCTTCACCTATTTTGCCACCAGCTTTTGTCGCTTCTGCAAGTTGTTTATGGAGTTCTTCGTGTTCAAGTTTCAAGGGTTCGGGAATTTTAAATTTCATTTTAATAATCACCTATATTAATTTAAGTTTTCTTTCAGTTGAATAATTGTAAGAACAAAAGCAGCATCCTCCAAAGCTTCAACATTGTGTGGTATTGTTTTTTCCAAAACTATAAGTTCATTTGCAGCAGCATTTATTTTATCGTCGCCTGCTGAAAAAATAATTTTGCCTGACAACACAAACACAGTAATTGGACCCTCAACTTTATGTTCCTTAAGCAAAGTTCCCTTGTGCATAGTAATCAGAACTATACGTAAACTAGAATTTTAATAGCATTTCTGTCACCTTCAATCCAGATTTGTTCTTTTTTTAAAACATCAATTTCTTTATTAATTGAAAACTTAAGCAGAGGTGCTTTTAACACTCTTTCATTAAGAATTTTCCTTTTCGAATCAGACATCCGGCAATTCCTTTCGATTAGTTCTTAAATTTAATAATTCATAAAATCATACAGAAATTCAAATTATCCAGTTTAACTAAGTTTAGATTCAGTTTACAAAAAATTTTTCTAAGTATTCCTTAAGAACAACTGCATTATTATGCTCTTCATCTTTAGCCGCATAAATAAGCGTTATGCTCGCTTTCCCTTTATTGACGATTTCATTACATAAATCTTTTTTCTTTTTTAGTTCAGCTGGATATTTCTTTTTAAACTCATTCCATTTTTTAGGATCATGCGCAAACCATTTACGTACATCATCAGATGGCGCAATATCTTTTATCCATAAATCAATTTTGGCTTCTTCTTTTTTAATTCCTCTGGGCCAAAGTCTATCAATTAATATTCTTGTACCATCGTTCGGGCTATACCTATCATAAACCCGTTTTATTTTTATATCCCTTTTCATAATTCGCACCCTCAACAATTTTACTATATATTAAACGATTTCTCAATTAATACTTTCCATTCGTTAGGGCCTTCTTTCAATGGAATCCAGTGAAAATTTCCATTAGTTTTAGAAAGAAGCTCATAATATAACCTCATCGGATCAGTTTTTGTTATTAAAACTATTTCATTGCCTTCATAGAGTGTTTCGTAAGTATTAAATATTTTGACAATTTTATCATCACATTTTCTTAACCTGCAGTCTAAAGTAATTTTATTAATATCCATGTCCATACCTTATAAATGTTTAACCCAGTTAATAAGTAATCCAATTTCTACTTTCTTTTCTTAAAAGGATAATATGTTTTTCATGGATTGCAGTTTTAAGTAATCTTCCTAAAAATCCTACAAATGTAACTTTTTTCAAAAAAGGCAACGCCAACCAACCAATAGCCAGATGTTTTCCAAGACTAACAACTTCGCCAAATACTTAAGGATAATATTTCTTTTTTGCTCTGCCTGTTACTTGGGCGAAAATGTTTTCGGCTGTTAATCTGCCTTGTTGTAAAGCAAATTGTGCTGCTGCCGGAATGGGTTTCCCCGTAACCGGATTAATTGCATTCGCGCTATCACCGATTGCATAAATATATTTATTGTCCTCTGCCTGTAAATACTCATCCACTATCAGGCGTCCTACAGAACTTGTTTTCAAACCACCACGTTTTATTAAATCCGAAATTCGAATTCCGCCCGTCCAGATAAAATTTTTAGATTTAATTATGCTGCCATCTGAAAGAAATACTTCATCATTAGTTCTTCTTTCTATTTTTGAACCCGCTAAAATTCTGACGCCTTTTTCGATAAGCCTTCTCTCGATGCGGGAAGAAAAACTTTCTTCCATAAAAGGGACTAATCTATGTGCAGCTTCAATGATGATGATCTCAACATCTTTATTGTCAATATTAAAATTCGCTACGCACCGGGCAGTATGATCTGCCAATTCACCTGCAAATTCAACACCTGATAAACCACCGCCGCCAATTACAAAACGCAGATTTTCTTTTCTGACAATTTCATTATTTTCAGATGCAGCGTTTGCACATATTTTCGAAATATGTTCATAAATTTTATCGGCATCATGCAATGTTTGCAAGGGAAATGAATTTTCTTCCATTCCGGGAATTTTATAGTAATTAACCTTGCTGCCTATAGCAATAATCAGAAACTGAAATTGTAATAATTTATCTTCAAGCTCAATAATTTTGTTTTCAGCATCAATACTTTTTACTTCGCCAAGATGAAATTGGATGTTTTTATTTTTTAATATTTTGTAAAGAGGAATTGAAACATCTGCTTTCCTAATGGCTGCTTCATGTAATTGAGTTTTAATTGTATGAAACGGATATTTATCGATAAGATGAATATTAAAAATGGGAAATTGGTTGAACAATCTTTCTAAACGTAAAGCTGCTGTCAATCCGCCATAGCCGGCGCCAATAATTATAATATTTTTTGATCCGGAATTTGTAACCAATTCTTTCGGATTAATACGCGCATCTTTTTCTTTGCGTTCAAAATACTTTGGGATAATTTTATTAAAAGTTTCTCTATAATGTGCCCGCGCAACGATATGATCTTTCCCTTTATACTCAATCAGCATAAACTCATTTAAAAAATTTTCAATATATTCTTTTGACAAGTTGTCCATTGCTAATAACACTTATTAATTCTATGTAATTGACAATCCTTCTTTGTCTCTTTAATAGCATCCATTGGACAAATAGAAACGCATTCCGGTTCTTCATAAACTCCCTCGCAGAAGTTGCATTTTTCAGGAACTATGTAATAGTAATCCTTAACCGGTGCTTTGTGTCTTTTATCATTTAGTTTATAATCTTTCCCGCCGGGATAAATTGCGTTTGTCGGACAGATAGTGTCACAGGCGCTGCAATTAATGCAGTCGTATGTGATCAATAATGAAATGATATTTTGAAGTGAATCGGAAGACATCTAAAAATCTCTCTTTTATAATTGCATCTCTATCAGGCAACTTTCATTATTGTTAATAT
>CAZUOC010000347.1:0-3471 GCA_964622335.1 uncultured Ignavibacteriaceae bacterium | reverse complement strand
ATAGTATCTTCATAGGAAAAATCTTTTTCTGCAGATTTGTTTACAAAACGTCTTTTTTCTTCGTTCGGAATTCTTATTCTGTTTACAACCAGAGAATATTTGTTATTTAATCCCAGCAGAAGCAAACCGCAGGCTGAGATCATTAATCCCGGTGCAAGCATCAATTGAATTACTTCAACTATTGAAAATGAGTGGGGCATGGTATACCCTTCTTGTTAATAATATACACCGTTAAATTAAGCCAAATAATGTTAAAAGTGGAGAGGAAAAAAAAGAAAGCTATCTTCTTACTGCATGGCGCGCTTTTAAAAAACCTCCAATAAGCATTTGCAGTATTTCCGAAGGAAAAATAAAATTAAGTAATCTCGATTTAAAAGGTTTAAGTATAAAAAGAGAAACCTGCAAACATTTAATATTGTGTATACCAGGGGAAGTCAGGATATCTATATTTGCGGTTCTTTTAATGTTTACAAACAAAAAACCGGGAGCTTCTTTTGTAATTAACTCTTCCGTGTTTTTTCCTGATATGTTGTCGAAATGTTCGAGGTTGGAAAATATTTTTAAGAATCTGAATGCATTACCCCTGATGTCATTATCACTTATCCAGATGACTTTTAACATTTTTAATCCTTAATTATTTGTAAATAATTTTTATATATGACAGCAAAAACAAATCTATTAATTTCAAACACTGGTTCTTTTAATAAAATCTACAATGACTTCATCTTTTTCTTTTAAAAGCTCCTCAGGAGTTCCGACAAAATAAATTACACCATCGTTGATCATAGCAACTTTATCAGCAACATTTTTTACACTATACATATCGTGAGTTACAACAATAGAAGTTACATTTAATTTATCTGTCAGGTTTTTAATCATATTGTCAATTGAATCCGACATGATCGGGTCCAACCCTGTTGTTGGCTCATCATAAAGTATATAATCAGGATTTGAGATTAGTGCGCGTGCGAGTCCTACACGTTTTTTCATTCCACCAGAAAGTTCTGCAGGTTTTAATTTCTGGATTCCGGTTAAATCCACAACTGAAAGTTTCTCTTCAACTATATTGTGAATTTCGTTCGGCGAATATTTGTTAATATTTTCTGTCAGAGGAAGTCCTACATTTTCTTCAACCGTCATTGAATCGAATAATGCTGCCCCCTGGAAAAGAAATCCGAACTTCTTTCTCAATTGATAAAGTTCTTTTTCATTTAAATCACTTACTATCTTTCCTTCAACTTTTACGTAACCTTCATCGGGCTCGAGCAATCCAACAATATGTTTAATAAGAACACTCTTACCACATCCGCTTCTTCCGATAATTATGATTGTCTCCCCAGTTTGAATATCGAGATTAATTCCTTTTAATACTTTTTTATCGCCGAAACTCTTGTGAAGATTTTTAATCTCGATCATGAAATTAATTATTGGTTGAATAAACTTACGAAATTTATTTTAAAATATTTTATAAACAGAAAAGAAATTTTTAAGTGAGTAATCGTCTGTGATAATTAATTTGTCCAAGGTGATAATTAAGATGAGCAGCTAAATGAATTAGAACAAAATCTATTGATGCAGTTCCGCCTAAGAATTCTTCGGGATAGTTTTCAAAAAATTTTTCTTCAGGAAGTAATGATAATGTTTTATCAACTATTTCTGTGGTTTCTGAAATTGATTTTAGTAAATCTGACTTTGAAATATTTCTAATAGTGAATTCACTTTCCCTGTCACGTTTGTAACCTGTTTTGCCAAGTATTGCGCCGATGAAATGTTGCATATTTCCCGTTAAATGAAGAACAAGAGTTCCTGCCGAATTTTTTATCTCTTTTGCAATTATCCATATATCAGTTTCATTTTTATAAAGTTCAATCTCAGATTTAAGTTTGTTGAGATCCCTGGAGAAAATTTGTCTTAGAGTTTCTTTAACCATAATAATAATTAATATTAAAGTTGGGTAAATATAATATTTTCATTTCTGATTTAATAGTAATTAAAAAAAGCCGCAACAAAAATATTGCGGCTTAAGAAATGGACTATGAATGAAATACTAATTAAGACACAATTAGAAAAAAGAGAAAAAGAAGCAACAATGCAATATATATTTCATTCTGTATTCTCTTCAACGTTGAATTCCTATCATCACTTGACCTGTTCATAACAACCTTCCTTCTTATCATAGGGAACTATTTGCAATTTACTTGCGAAAAAATTATGAAAAAAGTAATTATTCATATTGTACTTTTAAAATGACCGGAATTGTACTTCAGCGGAAACGGGAGAATATTGCTGCGTCAATTAATTTGCCATCTTTAAAATAAAACTTTTTTAAGATCCCTTCAAGGACAAATCGCGCTTTGTAAAGGACTTTTTTTGATGCGGTATTCCGGTCAAAGACTATTGCTTCAATTCTTGTCAAATTAAATTCTGAAAAACCAATTTCACAGACTTTCTTGACAACATCAGTCATTATTCCTTTATTCCAGAAAGGCTTACCGAGCCAGTATCCGATTTCATCTTTGTGAGAATGTTTTCCATATTTTGAGTGAAAACCAATTCCGCCTATAAGCTCATCATTTTCATTTTTGATTGCCCAATGCTTTAGTATTCTTTCTTTTATTCTGGATTCTTCCACGAAGTTAATCCAGAAATCCGCATCTTCTTCTTTATATGGATAAGGAATTTTAAGCGTGTACTTATAAATATCGGGATCGTTGATATACTTAAGAAGAGAGGGTTTATCTGCTTCTGTAATTTGCGTAAGATAAATTCCGCGGCTGACTTTTATATCCATATTACTATATTGTAAGTAAATAAACCTTTGTGCATTAGTTGATCCTCTACGAGGATCTGCCTTACGTTGCCCTTTACATTTATTTACAATAATAGAACATCTACGATGTTCAAAAATTGTTTTGACCTCGTAGAGGTCAAATTATTGTAAAAAACAGATCAGAAAGAACAGATAATCCTTGTAGAGGATCTATAAAAATTATTTTTTAAATTGTCCAATTATTTCCCTGATCTTTGCAAGATGATGGTCGTCGTGTTCTGAGGTAAAATAAACCAAGTCAATAACTCTCATCTTTTGGTTCAGTCGTGGATGAAGCGATACAATTGCAGCTTGTTCTTTAGTAAAGTTTTCAAGTCTGTTAACAATGTGTTCTCTTGTTTCTCTGAATTCCTTTAACAAATCATTAATGTTTTTTTGATTGTAATTTGCTTCGTAAGTTTTTTTGTTTGACATATCGGCAGCAGAAAGAATTTCTTTTCTGTGCAGAAAATCCCCGATTCTTTTTATGTTGAGCTCCTCGAGAACAATTAAATGTCCGACATGTTCTTTAATTGACCATTTGCCTTCAGGTTTGAATGTTACAATTTCTTCAGTAAGATTTTTTGTAGCCTCTTCCAGTTTTGCAGGTGTTCCTCTGAATCTTTCAAGTATGGAAGGAAAGATTTCAATGGAAAATTCAA
>CAZUOC010000346.1:2007-3480 GCA_964622335.1 uncultured Ignavibacteriaceae bacterium | reverse complement strand
CATCCTGGAAATAATAATACAGTCTTCCGGCCTCCATTCATAAGGATCATAACGAAGCACATCAAACTCTATAGAATATTTCCCTTTTGCATCTTTAAGATATTGATTTACTCCGGCTGAATATGACTTTAAAAAAATCAGAACTTCAGGTCCGAGAATCTTTATTATTCTTTGAGAAGTTTTTTCTATTCCGACTGTTCTGAATAATTTATCAAACATTAGCACTTTCGGACCCAAAATTTCGCTCAACCGTCCCGCGCCTGCCCTCCTTACCAAATCCATTTGAAACATTCTCTCCTGCGCATGTAAGTAACCAAGAGCAAACGCAGCATCGTTATCATTGTCGTCTAAAATATAAGGAACTCCAAGGCTGTCTCTGTAAACTTCAACATTATTTGAAATACTGTGTGTAGTTATTTTCCCTTCATATTGCGGAAGAGATGCGATTAACATATTGTAAAAAATAAAACCTGCTGCAGCAATAAGAATTATAAGAGTAACAGAAACCGTAATTGATATTTTTAACCAGCGGGCCATATTCAATATTCTTTTATTCAAATATAAGAATAAAACAAGTTCAAGATTAAGAGTAAGTTCAGGAAGCGAAAAGTTAAAGGAGAAAGAAGTGAGGAATTGTCATTCAACTGTTATTTAATTATTTAAAACAAAAAACCCCAACTTAAGTCAGGGTTTGAAAAGTATTGGAGCTAAGTCTACAGTTCGGTGAAAGTTTTAATCTGTCAATTAACTGAAAACATTCCTTTTAATACCTGGTCATCGTCATATCTTACTAACTGTTTTGCTGCTTCGATACTTTCTTTGTCTCCGATCCTGTAAAGAGAAAGTAAAATCATAACTCTTGTATCCAGGTCCCGTTCTTTCTTCAATTGTTTTACAAGAACACCTGCTAATTCATTGAACTCATAATAACCTGCGAAAAAAATACAGCAATTTCTTACTCCGTCATTTTCTGATTCAATACCTACAGCCAAATTTGCAATAGCTAGTTTTATTTTGTCTGGCTTTTCATCTTCAACAGGCTTCGCTAAAATATTACTTGAAAATAATGCAATTAAAATTATTGCAACAAGTTTTGTTTTTGTAAATCGTTGTGCTAACATTTTGAACCTCCTTTAATAATTAGTTCTGGTTCAAACTTACAGCAAGCAATTGTAACGAGTGTCATCTACAAGTAAAGGAATGTAAATATTTGTCAGGGGTTTTATAACTACACTAGTTAGAAATAGAATTTGAATTGAGAATAATTGGTAATGCCCTAATTTCATCATCAAAATTAGGACATTACCGTACACGAGGCTAACCATTTGAGAAAGAAATTTTTGTATTAATTCTTTATTTGAACAATAATTCAAAAATATTTTTTTTATCTTTTTTGTGACGCCAATACTTTATATAATCTTTCTGGGTAATTAATCCAACAGGTCCCTCGTAAATTCCTCCATTTCTCCATCC
>CAZUOC010000346.1:0-1997 GCA_964622335.1 uncultured Ignavibacteriaceae bacterium | reverse complement strand
GTGGTGATGCATACAAGCAGGTATAATTATTCTCATCCATCAAAAACTCTTACTGCTATCAAATTATCTTCATTAATTTTAATTAAACCATCCGGGATATAATATCCTCTAAACTGTGCATACTCTTGAGAAAATTTGTTTTCATTAGGATTGTCTTTCATGGTTCCGGTAGAACCAATAAATTCCCCATTTAAATAAACTTCATCAAGATCATCAATTTTACCAACAACAAGGACTAATTTTTTGTTTTTAAAATCACTGGGGATCCTTACTGTTTTCCTGTACCATGCAAAGCCATCGTAGTCATTATATCCCTGGGATTCCCAAAAACCGGGAACAACAATGCTATTCCAATCTTTATCACTATAACTATTTTCTTTCCACTTTTTATTATCACCCGTTCTAAATTTCCAATGACCTTCAAGATTAATATTAGCAACTAAACCATCCGATATATATAATCCAATATCTCCATTTACAATCCCGCCTTGTAATTCGGAATCATACACTCTCACTGCAATAACATTATCACCATTTTTATTCAGATACCGAACCGGGACGGGGTATTTTCTGTAAGCATAATAGGCGGTTTGATAATCCGGTGGGAATGATCCTGTAGAACCAACAAGATTTCCATTTACATATGCCTGGTCAACATCATCAACAGCACCAAGTAAAAGATAGACTATACTGGAAGGGATTTCCCCACTGAATTCGAAGTGTTTCCTGTACCAGGCATAACCATTATAACCGTGAAAGCCCTCATCCTCCCAAGAAGAAGGAACTTTGATTTCTTCCCAGTTATCATCATTATAAGACGTTTTAGACCATTTTAAATCATCACCAATGCTGAATTTCCAATATCCTTTTAGGTTTACAAATCTTTCCCAATCCTGACTAAAAACATTCTGCCCAAATACGAAAAGCATTAAGAGTATTAAAAGGCAATTTATTTTTAAATTCGGTTTCATAATTTTAACTTTCACAATATTTTTTATTCACAGGGTAACTTATAAATCCCATATTTTAAATGGGTCATTATCCTGTAAACGATTGTAAAAAATTGTCACAATAGAAGCAAAAATCGCCTATTTCCATTTAAGCTATCAACTTATACCCTATGCCATGTACGGTTAATATCACTTGCGGATGGTTGTAATCTTTCTCTATTTTTTGCCTTAATTTCAGGATAAAATTATCTACGGTTCTTGTTGTAGGATTTTCATCGTAACCCCAAACCTTGGTTAGCAAATCATCTCTGCTTACGGTAGAATTTTTTTTACTCCAGAGAAAACTCAAAATCTCAAATTCCTTGTGCGACATTTGAACGGCAGTATCACCTTCAAATGCATTGTATGAAGAAAAATTAACTTCAATTCTTCCTATTTTCACAAAATCACTATCTTTCAAATTCACTTTATCTTCTGTTCTTCTGAGAATGGCTTTTATTCTTGCCAAAAGTTCTCTGAGACTGAAAGGTTTTGTAACATAATCATCCGCGCCAAATTCCAATCCAAGCACCTTATCTATTTCTTCTCCTTTAGCTGTAAGAAGTATAATCGGGACCTTTTTTCCGCTTTTCCTAACAGATTTACAAATGTCATATCCGGACATTTTAGGAAGCATTACATCAAGAAGAACCAAAGAAAAATCTCCCTCGTAAATTTTTTTTAACCCGGTTTCTCCATCTTCGGCAAAATCCACTTCATAGCCTTCAAACTCGAGGTTATCTTTTAAACCAAGCCTCATATTAGGTTCGTCTTCAACAATAAGAATCTTGTTCATTTATTTTTCCTTTAGAAAATTATTTGTTGAAAAAATTAATTTGAAACTGCTGCCTTCATTTAGTTTACTTTTAACGTTTATTTCCCCATGGTGGGCATCCATAATATGTTTAACAAGAGTTAATCCTAACCCTGTACCTTTCGTATTATGAACCAATCCATCGGATACACGATAGAATTTATCGAATATTTTTTTCTGACTTTCCTCACTAA
>CAZUOC010000345.1:0-3482 GCA_964622335.1 uncultured Ignavibacteriaceae bacterium | reverse complement strand
AATTTTTTGAGTTCAGGAAATACAGATATGCAAAACCGTGCAGAATCTTTTGATATTCTGAACAATGTACATAACTACACCCTTGCTCGTTCAAATAGTACATTAAGCATCATTACCAATGCTCTTAAGGTAAAATACTCGTTACCGATTTTTGATGCTAATGTTAAACTATCACATACATATTCTGAAAATAAAAATCCAAGTGATTGGACTATTGGTTTTCAGCAAGCTTCAGCGGGCTTAACACAGTTTTTAAATGTGTCTAATTTAGAACCAAAACTTATACCGCTTGCAGCGAATAATGATACTAATTCTACATACCTAAGTAGTCTCATAACAAATAGTAGTTTTTCAACAGAACGTGCCTTTACCGGATCAATAGACTTAGAAAAAGATTTGAATATCTCTGATTTGATTTCCACTAAGGTAAAGTTTGGAGGGATGTACCGTTATAAAAAACGCTTATATGATTATGATCAATCGAGCGGACAAGGATTAGGTCTTACAAGTGCAAAATTTGTTGATAGTCTGATTGCATCACACTTTCCATCTACAAGAAGGTACAACAACACAACTAGTATACCAATTGCTCCGTTTTTAGATCCGAATTTTAGTTACGGTAAATTCCTTGGCGGCGACTATAACATGGTGTTGCCGCTTAATTATGGTATGCTATCGGAAATGGCAGATTATATAAAGTCTCAGACTGATTTTATTGCATCAACTCCGGGAGCCAATATCGCTTATTTCCGGGATGCTTTTAATTCTGCAACAAACGATTATTCCGGTACTGAAGCTCAGAGTGCTTTTTATGTTATGGCTACAGTCAATGTTGGCCCGGAGATCACTATTATTCCTGGTGTCAGGTACCAGGATCTTAAAACAACATATACATCTTCACGCGGTTTGCAGAATACTGCCTCAGCTACCGGTGGACCATACCTACACTATGATACAACAGTTACCGTTGATCATGCGTATTGGTTACCGGATGTTTCGTTAAGATATAGTCCGTTAAGCTGGTTCGATATACGTTTGTCGTATACAAATACTATTTCATACCCCGATTATAACGCAATTATTCCGAGAATAGACGTATCTACCATCGGTGAAATTGGATGGAATAACTATGAGTTAAAACCATCAAGGTCCACAAATTATGATATATATCTTTCGTTTTATGATAACACGATAGGATTATTTACCGTTGGCGGTTTTCTTAAACAAATTGACAATCTGATTTATCCCTGGACGTTTTATGTCTCCGGTACCAACGCCCGAAAATATTATCCACCAAGTTTAGCGACATCTACTCCCAGTGGGACATATAATGTCAATACATATGTTAATGATCCTTACCGTGTGAAAGATTGGGGAATTGAACTCGATTGGCAGACTCATTTCTGGTATTTACCAGGTGTTTTATCCGGATTAGTCTTAAATGTTAATTACACACACGTATCTTCAGATGCCGAATACCCTTACACAGATGCAAGGAAAGTCGGACGCACTATTCAATATGTAGATACTTCATTTACAGACCGACTTCTTTATCAACCCGACAATATCGTTAATCTATCTCTTGGTTATGATTTTGAAGACTTCTCAATAAGAGTATCAATGCTTTACCAGGCTGATATTTTTACAGGACCAAATTATTGGCCACAATTAAGAAGCAGTACTACTTCATACACGCGATGGGATCTCGCTGTTAAACAGGATTTGCCATGGTATGATATACAACTCTTTGGGAATCTTAACAACATTAATAGTGCAAATGATATCAGTGTTATCCAGGGAGGCGGAGTGCCTCAATCCCAGCAGGATTATGGAATGACCGGTACTCTTGGTGTAAGATTGAAATTATAACAGAATTAAAATAACTAATTAATAAAAGGGTAAGTGGTTAAATCTTTAATAAAACAAAAGGAGGTGAATAAGTAATGCTTAAACATATTTACCGCGGAAGAGAAGGACCTGTTATTACTGGGTTCGAAAAAGGTGCAATGGAATTATTAAATAATTTAGAAAGGAGAACTAAATGAAAAAGATGTATACAGCAGTGTTATTAATGATTTTTTTAGCATTAATTGCACTGCCGAAGCAGTTATTTGCTGCAGGTGATACACTTGTTGTTTATGCAGACGGACCGACGCTTGATGTTGTTATTGGAAGTGATACAACCTCAGACGGAGCACAGGTACATAGTGTATACAAACTTGTTTCGCTGGACACAACTTATATTTTTGATGCAACTATAACAGCAAAGTCCAGTATTTCTATAGTTGGTATGCTAGGTTCTGATGGCAGACCTCCTTGTATTCAACCTGATGTTCTCGGGGATGCTTCAGTTCCCGGTCTGTTATTTACGTTTACAGGAGACGGCAATCAATTCATGATTAAGAATCTTTACCTATTAGGTATTGCAATTAATAATACTGTAAACTATGGTAGTGGTCAGGCAGTTCAGATATCGTCAGATAATATAAGACTCATTGCTGACAATGTAGTTTTTGAAAATTGGTCACAGTTTGCAATTGGTTACAGTGGTAGCTGGGATAAGTTTTACATTACTAACTGTAAGTTTAGAAATATGACAACTCAACCAAGTCAATGGTATGTTGGTGAGCTACTTCGTAATGAAAATTATCTAGGTGCATTTCCCACAGATTCTATCGTAATCAAGTATAATACAATGCTTTGTGTAGGTGGTTATGCTACGGCAGCTACCGGTGGTATTGTAAATTATTATGAGTTTTCACACAATGATGTAGTAGTCACTTTTAAGAATCCATTTTTCCTCGATAGAATGGTAAATGCAAAATTCAATGACAATCTCTTTTATAATGCTTATGCAGGAGGTGAGAATAAAACGGAGTTTGCAGGATGGGATTCTTTTACTCCAAATACAGGTCCTTCAATTATAACTATGGGACCGTTGGATTCAACAACAGCCTCAATACTTCTTGGTCATGCTTCAACCGGTGCAGGAGATCCAGCAGCAGAGTTATTGAGAAATGTGGAAGTTATGAATAATGCCTATTTCTGGTCCTCAGGATTAACATCCTTTTATACTGCCTGGAATGATACTGCTCATGTCGATTCAATTTATACAACTGAATGGATGAATCCTCCTACAGTTAATATGTTTGCAGATAACTCTCAGTGGCCTGGTTTTGTCGAATCAGGTAATCAGAATGTTGATCCGGGTTTTGGTTCTTCGATTGATGCTATATTGGATCCTGGAACCGGTGACAATGTTGGTTTATTAAATTGGTTCACAGTTGTTAGAATCGGTACCGGTACTACAGAATTATACGGTTACCAGATTACTAATGTGGACTTTAGTTCGGGAAACTGGGTTCCAGATTGGCCGCTTTCTGAATCTTCTGATTTGCAATATAGTAATGCTTCACTAAAAACAGGTGCTACTGACGGTGGATATATAGTAGGTGGTTCTACTGGGGAAACTTCT
This sequence comes from uncultured Ignavibacteriaceae bacterium, assembly GCA_964622335.1. GTDB lineage: Bacteria > Bacteroidota > Ignavibacteria > Ignavibacteriales > Ignavibacteriaceae > RBG-16-34-14. The sequence goes on along the minus strand of CAZUOC010000345.1, from coordinate 7 downwards.
GGCGGCT
>CAZUOC010000344.1:0-3493 GCA_964622335.1 uncultured Ignavibacteriaceae bacterium | reverse complement strand
AATGAACCTATAACCCTGTCAGTTTCCATCGTCAATGTTGGATCAAGTGTTCTTAAAGTCGATAGTGCATCTATCGTTCAAAATAGTTCTACAATACAAATTCAAAGTAACTTCCCCGTAATGATCGATCCTTTAGAGAGCGGAGTATTAACTTTAACCTGGACACCTCTTGTAAATGAAGATTTGACAGATACCCTTTTAATTTATAATAATGATAACTACTCTGTTAATCCTGTTAGATTGATTTTAACAGGAAGTTCATATCCAAATGCTCTTATTTCTTTTGATGTGGGTGTATCGGATTTAGGAGATATTGATGCTTCAACGCCTATGGTAGATACTGTTATTTACGTACATAACCTTGGAACAGTTCCCGATTCTGTTTATACGTCCGTTATATATGAAAGAGTAAAGCCTGATACCGCTCTCGAAATTTCGCCGGTTGCTTTCGAAATTGCACCAAAAGATTCAATCGGTATTACGTTTACTATATTTCCACTTATTATGAGAAAAACCATTCAAAACATTTTCCAACCTGCCTTAGTTGTAGACTCAAAATTTAGTATCGGCACAACACATTTTATAAAGACGATAAAATTTCAAATAACCGGAGTAACAGATGCTGAGGAGGTAAAAAACTTACCTGATAAATTTAATCTTTCACAAAATTTCCCTAACCCATTTAATCCATCTACAGTTATTGAATATTCACTGGCAAAGACCTCTTTTGTAAGCCTAAGTGTATTTAATATTCTTGGAGAAAAGATCAAAAAACTAGTTGATAAGGAAGAGTCTGCCGGAACTTATCAAATTAACTTTGATGCTTCTTCTTTACCAAGCGGAATTTATTTTTATAGGATAAAGGCTTGTAATTTTGTTGAAACTAAAAAGATGGTTCTCTTACGTTAAATTGTTCAACTTTTAATGATGCAGCCTAATTACTGAATTCATCTTTCTTATATTCTGAAGGACTGCATCCGAATTGTTTCTTGAAAGCGCGGGAAAAATAAGCCTGATCATTAAAGCCAACTTTATAACAAATTTCGGCTACACTTCCCGCGTTTTGCCTTAAAAGATTTGCTGCCCGCTGAAGTCTCATTGATCGTATTAATTGTCCTGCCGGTTGATCAACAAGAGCATTGAGTTTCCTGTTAAGCTGCGAAGTACTCATATTAACTTTGTCTGCAAGTCTTTCAACTCCGAATTTTTCATCTTCAAAATATTCCTCTATTATTTTGATCGTCTTTTCTAAGAATTTCTGATCGATTGAAACAGCAGAAACCTCTGAAGGTTTTATTATTGTTGATTTACTGAAACGTTTTCGAAGTTCTTCACGCTGATAGATTAAATTTTTAACTCTTACTTGTAATTCTTTAGCGCTAAAAGGTTTTGTAATGTATGCATCTATTCCAATTTCAAGTCCTTCAATTTTGTCATCAAGCCCGGCTTTTGCTGTTAACATTATTATTGGTATGTGGCTTGTTTTTTCATCATTCCTGATTCTTTTAGAGAATTGATATCCATCCATTTTGGGCATCATTACATCTGTAATAATTAGATCAGGAATTTTCTCCTCTGCTTTTTTTATTCCTTCTTCACCATTTACAGCTTCAATTATGTTATAGTCTGATTCAATCTGTTCGCGAATATAATTCCGGACATCATAATTATCCTCAACAATCAGGATTATTTCTCTAGATCCCTGATGCTGGATACCAGATGCCGGATTAATATCTAAAGTTTCGGGTTTTCTATAAAGATTCTCCTGTAAAGTTCTATCGGCTGTAAATTCTTTTGATACTTTTAATTCACCAAGAGGAAGTTGAATTATAAATTCACTCCCTTCACCTTTTTTGCTGTTTACAATAATTTTCCCTTTATGTAATTCTACTAATTCCTTTGTTAACGCCAGACCAATTCCAGTCCCCTCGTGTTGCCTTGTAGTTGATCCATCAACCTGGTAAAACCGGTCAAAGATGTGAGGAAGCTCTTTTGCATTAATGCCTTCCCCTGTATCTTTTATTTTTATCTCAACTTCTGTTGAGTTCACAATTTTCAATTCTACTTTTATCTCTCCTTCTACGGAAGTAAACTTAAATGCATTGGAAATAAGATTGTAAAAAACTTTTTCTAATTTATCAGGTTCAAAAACAACAGGAATATTTTCATATTCCGATTCAAATTTCATTGTGATTTTTTGAGTTTCTGCAAGTGATTCAAACGAATAGAACAAGCTTTTCAAAAATGAAACAATATTATGTTGTTCCGCTTTTAGTTTCATACTTCCTGCTTCGAGCTTTGAAAGATCAAGTAATTGATTTATCAAGGTTAGAAGTCTTCTTGCATTTCTGTTTGCAACCTGGAGTTTACCTTTTTCTTTTGTTTCAACTGCGGAAGACATAACGCTTTCAATTTGTCCCAGAATTAATGTAAGCGGAGTGCGGAATTCGTGAGAAATGTTTGCGAAGAATTGTGACTTTAATTGATCAAGTTCTTTTAGTTTTTTGTATTCTACAAGTTCTAACTCCAGATCGTGTTTTTTATTTAGTCTTTTCAGTTCCATTCTTCTTATCAGGTATAATAATACCAAAAAAATTAAAGCATACACTACATACGACCACCAGGAAAAATACCATGGAGATAAGATTGTAAAAGAGAAAGTATCTTCATTTCCCAATATTCCGTAAACATTTTTTGAGCGGACATGAAATACATAATCTCCTCCTGAAAGATTAGTATATTCTTTGAACGACTCGAAGGTCCATTGAGACCAATCATCATCATAGCCTTCAAGATAAAATTGAAAGCGATTTGATTCTGATCTATTATAACTAACTGCCGAAAAATGAAAAACCACGTTATTATTATAGAATGAAAAAATATTTGTTTGCTTTAGCGAATCATTTGCTGTTCCATTGTAAACAATAGAATCCTGATTGACTGTTACACTTCGAATAATAGTTGAAAAGCCTTTGTTATAAATTTGCCTGATTGAGGGATCGTACCTAATTAATCCTTGGTCCGTACTGATCCATAAGTAATCTTTATCATCTTGGGGATCATAATCTGCGTAGAGTGTAAAAACAGTACTTAAATCAAGCCTACGGAATACCGAGTCTGATTGCCAATTATACCGTCCATCTTTTTGCTTAACAGCTTTTCCAAGTTCCTTTCCTTTATCAGTTTTTACTAAAATCCATATACCACCTTTACTATCTTTCTCAGTTATAATTATATAATGGGTTGAATTGGTAAATTCTTTTCCCAGTATTGAATCCGGGATAAAACTTTTTGTTGAAGAATCAAACCTGAATAAGCCGGCATCCGTATTAAAAAGTACTTTATCATTTATTGAGATAATGCTGTATTTATTTCCAGGCAAACCATTCTGTTTATTGTAACGTTCAATTTCAAACTTAGTTTTATCATTTATAGAGGATAAATTTTTAGTATCACTCTTTACATGAACAACACCACCATAATAAGTATTGAT
>CAZUOC010000343.1:0-3496 GCA_964622335.1 uncultured Ignavibacteriaceae bacterium | reverse complement strand
ATCCAGATTCTTCTCCGCATCCTTGAGGGACGCCTCCACGTTCTCATATAACTTTACCGAGTAACTTAACTCAGCAAAAGCTAACCCGTCTTTGCTTTTGGTGTTCTCATTGAATACTGTATAATAAGGAGCGGTCGGAACATATTTTGTCCTGCTCGAAAAATATCCCTGGAAAGTAAAATTTTTATATTTAGTAGAATTAAAAAAACTAAAATAATTTTCTTTATCTTGGTTTAATGCAATACCATTATTTGTTGAATCTGTATCGAATTCTTCAAAATAAATATCCTCTCCTTTAATATCAGCAAGATTAGCTGAAATATTCAGTTCAAGTCCATTATCATATTCTTTTCCAAAATTTAGAATAACTTTTTTATGTTGAAAGGATCCATACTCTGCGGCTACATTTACACCATCAATCTGATCTGCTTTTTTAGAAATAATGTTTATTACTGCAAACATTGCATTTGTTCCATATAGAACAGAACCTGGTCCTCTTACAATTTCAATCTTATCAATCATACTCATGTCAATCGCTAGTTCACTTCCTATAAAAGCCGATCCATAAATACTTTCATTCAATCTGTGACCATTAATTAATAGTAGGATGCGATCATTATAATCGCTCGGTCTGCTAAGTCCTCTAACTCCTGTATAAGAATAGTTCCTATCGTTACTTATGTAAAAGCTTCTTACAAACTGTAGAAGTTCACTCAAAGTTTTATATCCATAATCTTCAATATCTTCGGATGTTATGACTGTTACGGAAGCAGGAGCATCGGAAATGTTTTGAAAAAATTTTGATGCTGACTGGACAGGTAATGAAAGAAGCGAGTCTAATGAAATGTTCATTATATCGGTTTTTTCATTTTGGGGAAAAATCAGAAAAGAAGAGAAGAAACACAGGAGAAGGATCTTTTTCATAGAACAATCTCTAAGGTTAGTTAATTCTACTTACTTAGCTTAAGCTATATCAAATAGAACCATCTTACTATTGGACAATTACTGTACCACGGGTATGAAATATTTTGCAGTTTATTCTATTGTTAGTTAATTAGATAAATGAGTTAAAACAGCAAAATATGTAGGTATTTTTATGAGGGGAGTTTTCTTTCAAAAGTTCGGGTTAATAATTTCTAAGAATTTTAGCAATTTTGCTTTATTGAACTATTCTAAATAAGTAAAGCATATCTAATTACGTTAATTCTACCGAATGCTATATTGAAGAAATGGCTAAGTAAAAATAAGCCTAAGTTTTTACCCTTCTTATTTGGCTTTCAAAATTACAAGAGTGAAGTCGTCGTGGGAAGGAGCATTATCTCTGAAAAGAGAAATATTTTGGACAACGTAATTCTTAATGATATCCGGGGAAGAGTCTTTATATTTATTTATGATTTTCTTTAGTCTTTCTTCTCCAAATTCCTGTTTAAACCTGTTTCGTGTTTCAATGACCCCATCGGTATAAAAAACAAGGATATCGTCTTTAGCTGGTTTAACACAAATTTCTTCCAAAGTTGTATCGAATAATCCGTTCTCTGCAATGCCGATACCAATGCCTTTTGGTAAAAGATTTTCAAAAGTATCTTCATCTTTTTTATAATAAAGAACAGGAAGATGTCCGGCACGTGATAATAAAAGACTTCCATCAGGATTTATTGAAGCAATACAAACTGTAAAGAAGGAACCGCGCGGCAATATTCTTTTTATATTTTTGTTGATTGATGAAAGAATTTCTTTAGGTGTCTGGCAGTCATAAATTGTTTGGTGAAGAACTGATTGAACCTGAACCATATGCAGTGCGGCAGCCATACCTTTCCCGGAAATATCGCCGACCACTACAAATAATTTCCCAATCGATTTTTCACATTCAATAAAATCATAATAGTCGCCTCCAACTTCTTTTGCATTTTCCATAAAACAGCTTATTTCATAACGACTATTTTGTGGTGGAGCTTTCGGCATCAATGATTTCTGGATTTCCTGAGCAACTGCAAGTTCATTTTTTGCTGTTAATTTATCGGCAAGTTCGAATGCAATAAGCAGGCAGACGAGAATAAAAGCGGTTGTAGCCCATTGCCAGTCGGCATTAATATATGAGAACAAATAAATTACCAATGCCACTGAGAAAATTATTCTACGAATTGGAGTTAGCTGTTCAAGGAATTCAATAAAAAGATTTTTTATAAAATGAATTAATCTTTTAAATTTATTTTGAGTGCCATCCGGTTTTTCCATTCTACCGGCATAAAAATCGTATAGCTCAGGCACATCTCTTACAATAAGCTTTTCAATATCTTTAATAGTTAAATCGCCTTTGTAGAAATCGTATAACTTTTTTGCCCTTATTGATATTCTTCTTTTCATTGTATCATCTGATTAATTAATCCTGAATAAAGGATCATCAGGACGTATTTCATCATACATTCTTTTTAATTCCCGGTAGCCAAACCTGTTTCCTCTTTGAGCAGCAAACCTGTAATATTTTACTGCCTCTGCGTTGTCTTTTGTTAAGCCTATACCATTTTCGTAAGCATAACCTAACGCAACCTGCGCAAGCACAGAACCTTTTTTGGAAGACTCGGTTAGATATTTAATATTATCTGCGATGTCATTGTCTTCTATTTCACCAAAAATAATTCCTGCTGCAATCTGAACTTTTGCCTCGGGATTATTTTGATTTTCAGCAGAACGCCATAACTTCAAAGCCTTCTTTTTATCTTTTATGATATGATTCCCTGTGTAGTAGTTTAGCGCAAGTTCATTTATTGCCGGCAAATAACCAGATGCAGCGGATTTGTTTAAAAGATTAACAGCATCGCTTTCAGCAATCCTGTTATCAAAACCAAGAATTGTTAAATAGTACCAGACAAAACATGCTTCGGGATTGTTTTTTTCTACAAGTGTTTGGACTTTCTTCTGAAACTGATTGTCTTTAGAAAGATCGTAAAGCAGTCTGCTGGCTGTAGGAGAATCAAATCTTATAGCCCTTGCATAATAAGAAGCTGCAATTATATCATTTTTAGGAAAGTGAATTCCTTTCTGATATAATCTTCCGAGTAAAGATAATGCCTCCGGACTCCCGTAATCTGCAAGTCTTAACAAATCAGCAATTTTATCTTTGCCCACCTCTTCCAGAGATTTTTCTTTTTCAGATGTTGTATCGGTAATATCTTCATTACCGGGGTTTGAGAGATTTTCAACCAGCATTTTATCCGTTACTTCTTGTCCTGAATCCGACATTGCATCAAAATCAATAAATACAAGACCGGCAGTTGATGAAAGAGAATTATCATTACTTGTTGAATCTGTTAAAATCTGGTCTTCCTTTAAAGATGAAGTATCCAGTGTTCCGGCAGGTATCTTACTAATTAATTCTTTAAGTGATTTTTCGGCAGGTTCATATTTTTGATCGGCTGCTTTTTTAACCCACCTATAAGCCTGAAGATAATCTTTTTTAACAATAAGATTATCAGTATATAATAAGCCTACAACATGT
>CAZUOC010000342.1:0-3499 GCA_964622335.1 uncultured Ignavibacteriaceae bacterium | reverse complement strand
GGCCTCGGGAGAATTCTGGGCGCCCTGATCGGCGGACCGATCTGGCTGGCCGGCGGTATTTTCCTCACAGGTCCGGTTTCGGCCGGCATGGCGGCCCTGGCCCTGATATTTCTTTGCCGGGGGCTGCGGGGGTGGCGCAGGGGATAGTTTGCCCTCAATTTCAAACTCCAAACGATCGATCAATTCTGAAGTCTGTTTTGGAAATTTCTTTTCAAATCCATTTCTTGTTAGAAGTTCAAAATATTCTTCGGCACTTTTTGCAGGAGAATCTGTTGGTATTGGAAATTGCGGGAAGAGATGTCCTTCAAAACCCAATTGCAAATCTATCTTGGATTCTATCTCTAATGTATTTTCAATAGCACCTTTAAAGTTCTTGAAGAGCTTCTTCATTTGCTCTTCTGTTTTGAAATAAATTTCTTTTGTGCCGTATCTTAAATCCCTGTAATCATTTCCATTTTTATCTGATAATAAAAGAAGAATATTGTGGGCGATGGAATGTTCTTCTTCTATGTAATGACAGTCATTAGTAGCAACCAACTTTATTCCAAGCTCTTTAGCTAATCTTGGAATTCCATCAAGCAGAGGTTTTTCAATATCTGTTCCGTGGTTTTGTATTTCGAGATAAAAGTCATCACTAAAAATTTCTTTATAAGTTATTGCTACTTCTCTTGCTTTATTAAAATCATTATTGATCAGAGGAACAGAAACAATTCCTGCAGGGCAAGCTGATGTACAAATTATTCCTTCATGGTATTTACTGAGTAATTCCAGATCAATTCTTGGTTTATAGTAAAAGCCTTCGGTGTGCCCTAAAGTTGAAAGCTTGGATAAGTTTTTATAGCCCTGTTTATTCTTTGCAAGAAGTAGAAGATGATTGTAATGTTTCGATTTTCTTCTGCCGTTCATATTATCGGCACTTCCCCTGTCAAACCTGCTGCCTTCCTTAACAATGTAGGCTTCCATTCCTACAATTGGTTTTATGCCTTCTTTTACAGCAGTTTTATAAAACTCCGCAATACCATACATTACACCATGGTCAGTAAGCGCAACAGCGTGCATATTATTTTTCTTTGCTGCACCAATCAAGGCATCAATAGTACAGGCGCCGTCCTGAAGACTATAATGGGAATGATTATGCAGATGAATGAAGTCGGACATAGAAGCAATTCCTAAAATATCGTTCCTGTCTATTAGCAGACAGACACAAACTCAATGCAAAATTTTATTTTTTAAGGAAGTAATTATATACTTAAACTGAAATTAAATTTACAAAAATTTTCTAGGTGTAAGAAATAATATCGAAAAATTTAATTCTACTTTTTAGAAAATTTTAAAGATAATTAATTATAATTTATCTCTCTAAGTTCTTTTTCAAAGAATGAAAATAATTTTTGATGACCTGTGTCATACAATTGTTGAAATGAATTACTTGTGTTTGTGTGCAAAAATTTAATACACAAATTATTTAATTCATTAAGTATTTCTTCTGCAACAATAATTAAATCCGGGTTTATAAAATTTAGATACATAATTTCTGGATCAAAAGCTAAAGTATAATCTTTGTGAGCGTCAAACTTATGTCTGAGCACGTCCATTTTATTATCCTTTAGTTTTCTTCTCAATTCATTTAGAGTTTTTTTAATCTCATCTTTTTGATCTAATGCAGGAATTAAATCAAGTAGTTCGAAAAAAGAAATTTCTTTTTTATTGACATCGTCTTGTCTATACCTTAGCAGAGAATTAAGATTAAGTAGGACATCAAAAAAATATAAACAATGCTGTAATCTGAGTAACATTACAATTTCGTGCGTTTTATATTTTATTACTTCACTATGTTCTTTGGGAAGATATTGATTATGTAAATCTTCAAATCTTTTTGAAAATTGCAATAACCCATTAGAAACATTTACTAATTGTTTTACCTTATCAGAAAGAATTTCCACTGTCATTGAATATTATTCTCGAGTTTTGGGCTCAAATATTTTCTTTGCTTCATTCGAATCAATCCTTGCGTGATAACCATGCAAAAGATGTAAAGATTCGAACCATTTGGTATGAATAACACTTTATATCCACGAGAATCAGATTAACAGTTTATCTAACTATATTAAATCCGAATTCCGAAATCGTAAATCAGGAATTAACTTTTTCCCGTATGTCCAAAGCCGCCATTTCCCCTTATGCTTTCTTCAAGATCTTCAGAGAGAAGAAACTCTGCTTTATAAACTTTTGAAACGACCATCTGGGCAATCCTGTCGCCGCGGGAAATTTTAAATTCCTCTCTACCTAAATTCATTACTATTATTTTTATTTCACCACGGTAATCAGAATCTATCGTACCGGGTGAGTTCAATATACATATACCATGGTTTGCAGCAAGACCGCTTCTCGGTCTTACCTGGATTTCAAAACCTTCTGGAATCTCAACAGATAAATTGGTGGGAATTAATCTTAGTTCACCATTTGGAATAATTACATCTTCTTTAACTGCTGCTCTTACATCTACTCCTGAACTTCCCGTTGTTGAATATGAAGGAAGTGGTAAATCATTAAATCCATCGCTCAATCTCTTAATCTTAACAGGAACACTTCTGTTCATTCTAGTCGGTTTCTTTTTACAAATTTATTAGTTAAAAAATTTCTTTCTTCTTTGCCGAGAACAAAAAATAAAATTGAAGCTGAGAACAAAATAAGAAGTAGAAACTTATAAATCAAAAATAATTGATTGTTATTGTAGAGGACATAATAAACAATTCCTGTAATCATTACTAATAAAAAAATTAATGATACTTTTTTCTTTTCATATTCTATTTTGTAAAACTTTTGAGTTACCAAATATAATCCCGCGGACATTACAAAATAGCTGGCGAGTGTTGCCAACGCTGCGCCCATTATTCCCATTACAGGAATTAAAATGAAATTCAGAACTATATTAACTGCGGCGGCTATTCCGGTAATAACCGGAACGTAAATACTTTTTTCTTTGATATAAATTCCTGCTGTAAAAACCACATACAGCCCATTAAATAAATATGCTAAAAGAATTACAGGAACAATATTCAATCCACTCCAATATGCGGAACCGATTATTGTTCTGCCAAAAATCTCAATCTTTACCAAGTTATCTATAAATAAAGAGAGCAGAACAAGGATTACAGCCCCTGCAAGAGTAAAGTAAGTTAAAACTTTTGAGAAAATTTTTTTTGCTTCAGCACTTCCGGATTCCTGCATAAAAAAGGGCTGCCAGGCATATTGAAACATGCTTACAAACAGCATCATAAATATTCCGAGCTTATAGTTTGCCTGGTAAATTCCAAGAGTTTTAAGATCAGTAAGATGTTGCATTATCGGTCTGTCAATAACCTGTATTATCATCGATGCTAACCCTGCAGGAAGATATGGCAATCCAAACTTCAGCATTCTTTTAAAAATAGTTTTACTGAAAGAAAATTTTAAAGCATTAAAAATAGATGGCATCAACAATAAAAAGGTTATGGCG
>CAZUOC010000341.1:1745-3499 GCA_964622335.1 uncultured Ignavibacteriaceae bacterium | reverse complement strand
CCAGTCGGTAAATTGCCGTCCGGCAAGGTAGTTGTTTTCAATAAAGCTGAAAGGTTTATGTCCAGCTGGGCATAAACCTTTATCAGCAAAGTTCTTGGTTATGCACAGTGAGTCGCCTCCTCGGCCCTATCCACGGACATCTTGCTGCCGTCTGCTTTGCATAATCTTTGTCCTTTTTGCTGCTTGTCAGCATGCCTATAAGCTGATCGGGCGCACTGAACCTGCCTCTGCGTAGAACCGGCGGAGTAATTGAACTGACAGTCTCTAATTTATCCGTTGGATCAGCTCGAAGATAAATCTCGGTAGTTTGCACATTATTGTGACCGAGCCAGAGCGCAACTTTCCTGATATCGCGTGTTGTTTTGAGAATCAACATCGCGCATCCATGCCTCAGCGTGTGTGGAGAAACGCGTTTACTGCCTAACGAAGGACAAGATGATATTGCGGACGCGACGTGATTTTTTAGCACGTATTCAAATCCAGTACGGGTCATGGCGTCACCACGTGCATTAAGGAACACCTCCGGGACTGCGGCCTCGCCCCGGATCGCAAGCCAGGCACGCAGATTGGCGCCAGTTTGTTTCCAAAGAGGCAGGGCTCGCTCGCGTCTTCCTTTTCCGAGAACGCGAACCGAGGGACGCGGTTCAAAGCTGACATCATCTAGCCGCAGGCCGACAAGCTCGGAAACGCGCAGACCTGCTGCAAAGCACACGTCCAGCATGGCGCGATCGCGGATTCCAAACCGAGTGTGCGGATCAGGCGCGTTCAGTACGGCTTGCATTTCGTTCATCGTGAGATATGACACCAGTTTCGTATCGGTCTTTTTTACTGGTATGGCCAAGATCTGTCGGACCTGCTCTAACGCAGATGGCACCTGATATTCAATGTATCGCATGAACGATTTGATGGCAGCCAATCGAGCATTCCTCGTAACAGGTCCGTTCTTGCGCTCGGTCTCGATGTGGTTGAGGAATGCGATTACCAGAGATGAATCGATTTGTTCCAGTTGAAGTTGCGACGGAGTCGTACCGAGCTTCGAGGCTGTGAACTGGAACAATAACCGGAAAGCGTGCGCGTAGGTATCGCACGTGTGCTGACTCGCACGACGATCGACGGGAAGACGCTCGCGCATGAATGAAGTTATATAAGGAGCCAGAGGTGTCATCATTTTTCTCCTTCGCGGAAAATCTCCGACATTTCAGAGATCTGCGTTAGCAAATGGGGAGTTGCGTGAAGATACCAGTATGTACTGTCGATTCGACTGTGTCCCATATAGGTCATCAACGCGAGCATGTGAGCATCGACTGCCGTTCGATCTCCGGAACAGGATTCGAGTACTCGAACCGCAAAACCGTGACGAAGATCGTGTATGCGCGGGCCGGAGCGACCTGGTCCAGGATGGATTCCCATCGCCCGCACGAGTCGCAGGAATACGGAAACAACACCGGTATATCGAATACCAAGCCCACGTAGCGAGACGAACACGTGGTCATCTTTAGCGATTCCTCTGCGGTTCAGGTATCGCTGGAGCCCAGCCGTTGTCGTTGGATGAACAGGCACCAAGCGACTCTTCTGGAACTTCGTCTCACGAATCACTATGCCGTCTTCAGTCAAGTCGTGAAGACGAAGGTTCAACGCTTCGGATATGCGCATACCCGTTACAGCCAGCAACGAGAACAGCGTCGTAAACGTCCATGGTCGGATCGACCCAGATGGTGGAAGCTGGGAGGCGCGCACCAGCAGTTCATGCAATT
>CAZUOC010000341.1:0-1735 GCA_964622335.1 uncultured Ignavibacteriaceae bacterium | reverse complement strand
GGGTCGAGAACACCCGTTCGGGGGGGACTTCATGCATTGCATCTTCGGCACGCGCAAAACGAGCAAACACTCGAAGCATTCCGAGACGGTTGGCCCGTTGGCCCTCGGAAGGCGCCTGAGCGGCCCATTCGATGGCTGTCTGTATTCGAATGTGGGCTTCGTCCCGTTGTGCAGCAAACGATGCGAAGCTGTGGAGCAAGTATTCCTGTACCCGCATACCGAAGCCCGTTGACCGACGAAGCTTAAGGTAGCGATCCACCAGTTGATTTAGCATGGGAACACCTCCGGCCATGGAAGAGCAATCTCGCTGAGGCGGTTCACGTCCACCTTTGCATAATGAGCGGTCGTGTCGAGATATTGATGACGTAGTATGGCGCCGATTTGTTGCAGATTCGCACCCTCGCGCAGCATGGCTGTGGCGGCGGAATGTCGGAGGACATGCGCGCCTCGGAACTGCGCCTCTATTCCGGTCCGAGCGATCGCTCGCTCCACAATTCCAGATACAGAACTGACCTGCAATGGTTTCCATGGAGCTAACATGGTGACAAAAACGAGGGTAGAGTCCTGAACGGGCGGACGGCCTCGTCGCAAATACTCCAGGAGCGCCGCACCAACTTCTTGGGTGAGGGGAAGCTTTACCTCGTGGTGAGTTTTACCCGACACACGAATGCTGGCGTCCCTCCAGTCGATATCACTGAGATCCATTTTGCGAATATCGCCGGCGCGAAGTCCCAAGCGCGCCATTAGCAGGACTGCGGCGCGGTCTCTTAGCCCAACGGCGGTGTCCCGATCGCAGGAAGCAACGATGCGTTCGATATCTACCGCTGGCAGGTACCGTGGCAGCGCGGATAGCCGCCACATGGCAATAGTTGGAACCGCATCGTCCATTCCTACCCGGCACTTTCCCTCGGCAATCAAATAGCGTAGGAACATCCTCATTACAGTGGTGACTTCTTTGGCATTCGCGCGGCTTCTTCCTTTCGTCCGACAGAAAATGAAGTTGCGAATTGATTCAGCATCATAGCGTCGAGGATCGGCGCCAAGATCATGCAATGCATTCTTAATCACCCTGCCGTACGCGCGAAGTGTGGTTTCCTGGGTTCCGCGTTGACACTTCATCCAAACACAAAACCCTGAAAACAAAACGGGCGGATCAGCTTCTTTCGCCATTGGCGGCGGTTCCGAAATGATCTCGCGATGCCGCAAATGCTTTATAAGCGCGCGAGCGCCGGCAAGCATTGTGTCGTCATGGTGTTTGGAAAGCCGCAATGGCCTTGGACATTCACACGTGCGTAAATGGATTTCGAACTTCCCAAGCCTGTTTTCATGGAGATGCTCAATGGACTTCTGCTGCTGTTGGTTCCAATGGCTAAAATGGGCTGCACCTTGCAACCGTTCGCGCAAATTCCAATAGCTGAATCCCTGGCTGTGCAGTTCCTCAGCCAGGGACGAAAGATGTGGACCCGCTGGGGTGGATAGAACTCGTCTGAGATACGAATCCCACTTAAAGTAATTTTCGATCATAGACTTCCCTCCTTTTAGCGAGCTCCGCTCGCATGGAAAGAAGCCTACGATTATGCAAAGTGTTTAACAATGATGGGATCAGTGTTTGCGAGCAAAATCAGGGTCATGCCGGATTATCTTTCTTCATTGCTGTGCATAACCAAGAACTTTGCTGATAAAGGTCTTTCGACACGTCCCGAGCGATTGGCATTGCCGATGGCATGCGCGCGGA
>CAZUOC010000340.1:2644-3506 GCA_964622335.1 uncultured Ignavibacteriaceae bacterium | reverse complement strand
GTTATGGGGGAGAGCATTGGAGTTTTATAGACAAAATTTTTTACAAAGATAGTTTATCCGGAATATTTCTCCAAAAAAATTGTCTACTAAATAGTAGTGTTCTAATTTCATAAGATTTCATCCCCGTACTTGATTCGGGCTTTCCTAAATTGATAAGGATTCTGAAATAAAATTCAGAATGACGATATATATTTCAATTTCACAATGAAATCAGGACATTACTTACACTATCTCTTATGAATTTTTCCTTCCAATATCTTATATTCAGCGTTTGAATGTTTCAAAATAACAAAAGGTAAATCCTAAATGAGACTTCGCCTATATTTTGATATAATTTTTAGCGGAATATAAAGAACTCTTTAAAGTTCAAACATCTAAAACAAAAGAGAGGGCTGTGTAAATGGAAAATAAAGTAATTCTTGATACCCTTTGGGTGCTCTTCACTGCAATGCTCGTTTTTTTCATGAACCTCGGATTTGGAATGGTCGAATCCGGTTTTGCAAGAAGCAAGAATGCAGTAAATATTCTTTCTAAAAACTTTATAGTTTTTGCAATCTCATCATTAGCTTTTTGGGCTATCGGCTGGGGTTTAATGTTTGGAGACGGAAACGGTTTTCTTGGATTAAATGGAATATTTGGATTACACGGCGCCGATAATAGTCCCACTACCGGAGACGCTTATTCGGGAGTTTATTCTGCAATAAGTTGGGCATCGGTCCCGCTCCTTGCCAAATTTTTCTTTCAGCTTGTATTTGCAGGTACCGCAGCAACAATAGTTTCCGGGGCAGTTGCTGAAAGAATTAAATATATTTCTTTCATAGTCTTTTCTATAAGGCTTGCTTGCTCCATAGGGGTAAGTCCA
>CAZUOC010000340.1:0-2634 GCA_964622335.1 uncultured Ignavibacteriaceae bacterium | reverse complement strand
ATCCAACAACAGGACACTGGATATGGGGCGGCGGCTGGCTTGCGGAACTAGGCATGTGGGATTTTGCCGGTTCCACTGTTGTACATTCCGTAGGTGGATGGGCAGCGTTAACTGGAGCAATAATCCTCGGACCCAGAATTGGGAAATATAGAGATGGAAAAATATCTCCTATCCCTGGTCATAATATGACTTCGGCTACATTAGGAGCTTTAGTTCTTTGGCTCGGATGGTTTGGATTTAATCCCGGCAGTACTATGGCAGCCGATCCTGTAAGTATTGCAAGAATTTGTATAACAACAAACAGCGCAGCCATTGCGGGAATTTTAAGTTCAACAGCGGTTGCCTGGATAGTTATAGGTAAACCGGATTTAAGTATGACGATTAACGGATGTCTTGCAGGTTTAGTAGCTATTACAGCTCCCTGTGCATTTGTAAGTGTGGAGAGTTCATTAATTATTGGCGCAATAGCAGGTGCAATTGTTGTTTTCGCAGTTATTGGTTTCGATAAGATAAAAATAGATGATCCGGTAGGTGCAATTTCCGTGCACCTTGTTAACGGAGTATTTGGAACTTTATCGTTAGGGCTTTTTGCGGAAGATGCTTTAATGCCCGGTACAACTGGTAATGGGTTATTCTTCGGTGGCGGTTTTACTTTACTTACAAACCAATTAATAGGTGTTGCTGCTGTCGGTGCATTTACTTTTGTTATCTCTTTCATTGTATGGACAATTATAAAGAAAACCATGGGTCTTCGTGTTTCTGAGGTTGAAGAAGTTGAAGGATTGGACCTAGGTGAACATGGTATGGAAGCTTATCCTGATTTTGAAAAAGTATCTTAATATTTTAACAACACAAAATTTATTGGAGAAGATATGGAAAAGATTGAAGCAATCATCAGACCTCATAAATTGGATGAGGTACAAAATGCATTAAGTGAAGCCGGCTTCCCCGGTTTAACAGTATCGGAAGTTCGCGGTTATGGAAGACAAAAAGGACATAAAGAGGTTTACAGAGGGACTGAATACACTATAAGTTTTGTCCCTAAAATAAAAATCGAACTGGTCTGCTCCGAGACGATGGCAGAAAAAGCTATTGACATTATTTTGAAAACAGGAAAGACAGGTCAGGTTGGCGATGGGAAAATATTTATTTATAATCTGAAAGACACTATCAGAATCAGAACCGGCGAATCCGGCGATTCTGCAGTATAAAATATAAATCAATGACAATTTCAGTGATCAAATTAATTTCAGTGGCAGTCCAAAAGCTTGCCACCATCATATTTCTTTTTTTACTTCCCTATTCAATATTAATTGCACAATCTTTTGAAGAACATTCTGAACTCGGGAAATTCTTTAAAGAAAAAAATATTCAAGGGTGTTTCCTTCTTTATGATTTGAACCAAAACAAATATTTGGGTTATAATCTCGCAAGAACAGATTCGGCTTTTATTCCTGCATCAACATTTAAGATCTTCAATTCACTCGTAGCCTTAGAAACCGAGGTTATAAAAAATGAAAATGAAATTATAAAATGGGATAGTGTTGACAGGCAGAATGAACAATGGAATAAGGATAATAATCTTAGAAGCGCATTTAAATATTCTGTCGTTTGGTTTTACCAGGAGCTTGCAAGAAGAATCGGACAAGATAGAATGCAAAAATATATTGATACAGTTGGATACGGAAATAAAAACATTAAC
Source organism: uncultured Ignavibacteriaceae bacterium (assembly GCA_964622335.1). Taxonomy (GTDB): domain Bacteria; phylum Bacteroidota; class Ignavibacteria; order Ignavibacteriales; family Ignavibacteriaceae; genus RBG-16-34-14. The sequence goes on along the minus strand of CAZUOC010000340.1, from coordinate 932 downwards.
GGCGGTATCGATTTTTTCTGGCTTAGGGGTGATTTAAGAATCTCACCGAAACAGCAGATAGATTTCCTGTTAAGACTTTACAATGATGGTCTCCCCTTTTCTAAGAGAACAATGGATATTGTAAAAGATATAATGATATTTGAAAAAAATGATGATTACGTTTTACGAGCAAAAACCGGATGGGGAATGCGCTTAATACGGCAAATTGGTTGGTTCGTTGGTTATGCTGTAAAAGGGAATAATGTTTTTTTCTTTGCCAATAATATTGATATCTATAAAGACGAAGATGCAAATGGAAGAATACCGATTACAAAAGATATTCTAAAATATCTGAAGATCATTAACTGAAAACTAAGCAAAAATTAACTTTCAATTTTGTGACACTTTCACACAAATGCTTTATATTCACATCTTGAATTTAAAAATAAAATAAGAAAAGGCTATGAAAGTTTTAAAGTTTGGCGGAACGTCTGTTGGTTCAGCGGAAAGAATGAAAGCTGTTTCAAAATTAATTAATGATGGCGAACCAAAAATTGTTGTACTATCCGCTTTGTCTGGTACAACAAACTCATTAGTAGAAATATGCAATGCACTTTATAAGAATAAGCCTGACCAGGCTCTGGAAATTATTAAAACTCTCGAAGATAAATATTTCAAAGTAGTAGATGAGCTTTATTCTACAAAAGATTTTAAAGCTAAAGGAAAAGAATTTATAGCTTCTAAATTTGATTTTATCCGTTCTTTAGCTAATGATGATTTTTCAGAAAAGAAAATTCTTGCACAAGGTGAATTAATCTCTACTGAACTTTTTCATTATTATTTAACCGAAGCAAAAATTGATTCGGTTCTCCTCCCTGCTTTAAACTTTATGAGAATAGACACGAACAATGAACCGGATAAATATTATATAAAAGAGAATCTTACAAGAGAAC
>CAZUOC010000339.1:0-3512 GCA_964622335.1 uncultured Ignavibacteriaceae bacterium | reverse complement strand
CATCCTGACTTTTATAACGTTCTTTACTTTGAAAGTAACCAAAAGTCCATAACGGAAACATCGGAACCTGTCCTGTTAATTCTCTCATCTTAGCAATTACTCCATCAGCATTGCCGCCGTACATAAAATAATAATCCACACACTCGCCAACATCAGACTTAAATGAAGTGCTTTCCGGGTTATCTTCAAAAATAGTCGGTGAATAATTATCCCAAAACAATCCGTAACCTTTTACAGAAACAAAGAAAGGGATATAATCATCAGTATTTCCTTGTATCATTGTTAGTTTAAGATTCCGTTGAACCATTTTACCTTGCTGCTGTTCTCCCAATCCATAAATAGCTTCATCTTTATCCAAAACAAATGACTGTGATACACTGTAGGTTTTTACACCGGCGTCGTTGAAATCTGTAAATGTAACACCGTCAACTTTCTCATTTAATATTGCCTCACTTGTTAGAGTTGAAAAAGAGATTTTCCCATTTTTCAGATTAAGGTTTACTTGAATATTTTTACTTCTCAAGAAAAGTTCATCGGCTTCCTGTTTTATATTAAAATCTGTTTTTTGTAGCGTCTCAATTACCGAGAGACTTTTTTTCTTAAAAGTCTTTCCCTCAGGTGATTTCAGTACTCTAACTGTGGATGGGTTGTAGAATTGGATTTCTACTTCTACAGAATTGATTATTGATTTTACTCCCCAATCTGTTTTCTGATAAGTTTGAGCATTAATTGTACTAATTAGCACAAATGCAAAAAGTACTATGATTATTTTTTTTTTACTCATATCAACCTTTCGAAAAAGTTCCGAGCATTCTGCCAACTAAATAATAAACGTTGTTATGATGAAAGTTTATTTAAAACTTACCCACTCTATTTCAATATCTTTGTTATTTTTTAATTGTACAATCAGGTTATGAACAGTTACTCTACTACATCGGATTTGTCTCCATTCATTAATTTAGTTACCAAATTTCTTATTTGTCTCATAGTCTATTTCAACAGAACCAGTTTTATAGATTTGTTAAAATTTCCAGCAGTAAGGTTAGCGATATAAATACCACTCGGTAAACCTGTCCCATCAAACTTGATTTCATAAGATTGAGCAGCTTTAAAGCTATCCAACAGAGTAGCTACTTCCTCACCCAGAGTGTTGTAAACCTTCAGAGTTACATAACCCGCTTTCGGAATAGTAAAGCTTATCGTTGTGCTTGGGTTGAATGGATTCGGGTAGTTTTGCTGAAGTCTGAATTCTAAAGATGAAGAATTAACGCTTTCAATACCAGTCCATGGCCACCAGTCCAGTTGTGCATACTCATAATTTCTTTGAGCTAACCACGCTGCTTTTTGGGCCGGGAACCAATTCAGATCACCTATAGGAAAACCACTTAGTCCGCCAGTTAATAGTTCACTGTTACTGTACGAGAGGTCAACAGGGATTGGCCAATCAGGATAGACAAGCTTGTCTGGACTGGTATTAATTATACGCCAATCGGGTAATATAGCCGTACTAGTGGTATCTACAGTTGAAAGGGCAAAAGTTTTTAGATTTGCGAGCTGGGTAGTAAGCAAATCCTGAGGATCTGCGAAATCAGGCAGAATATTAAACCATTCGCCTTCACTAAGAAAAGGATACCTGGTATCATTATCAAACATCAACTGAGTTCTCGCACTCATAGTAATCATTTGCGATTGCCAGTTTGTGATGCCATTAACTTCATTTGTATCCAAGATGATATTCATGTCGTCAAGTGAAGGATCCCAATAGATAATGTTTCTATCAACAGAGAATTTAATTGGAGCTGTTGCAGAATCACAAACATTAACCAAACCCATAGGAAGCCCGTCCGGATCCTGTTCTAGGATATCAAATTCATTAATACCGCCAAAAGATTGAACATTACAATTCACAAATATGTTATTGACAATACTGACGTTGTTTTGATATCCGGGATTCATAAAGACTGTACCGGCACAGTTAACGAATGTATTATGATTGAAAATTATTCTCTTGAACCGATTTGTAGGTGAATAAATCGTGAATTTATACATTTGTCCCTGAGCCATAATATGAGTACAGTTTTCAACAAGCAATGTGTCCTGTTCGTTAAAAGAAATGAATACACCGCCATCACGTCTGCATGGTTGACCGTTCATGTTAACAAAGTAACAATTTCTGAAAGTCACATTTTCATTTGAATTATTACTTGTCCATACAAACCATTGAGCCGTATGTTCAAACAGGCAGTTATCAAAAACTAAATTCAGGTTAGAAGCTATTGTATTTGTAAAGGATATTCCTATTCTACCGTCATTCGCTGTATTAACAAGTTCACAATTCTTTATAGTCAAATCACCGCCTGCATTAATACCTATAGCCGATCCTTCTGCCGAAATATCGGTACATATCAAGGGTGGAGGTGATGCTGCATTTTTATTATTCACTATCATTGTAGGATCAGATCCCACAATCACCGTGGGGTGTTTTATGGAACTGATGGGGAGATTACTGAGAGGGTAGAGACCTCCTGCCTGTAATTCATAGACACGCCCCGCTGGAACATTATTAGTATCCAAGAGCAAGACCCAATACAAAGAGTTTGGTTGATTATTCATTTCTGTATAATCTTTAATAACAAGAGTGTCACCTCTTACCTCTGAGATACAATCACTCAGAGTTTGGGGAAGAAATGATTCCAATGGTATCAGGATAGTCATCATTACAAAAGGCAACAATACCTTTTTCATAATAACCTCCTTTGATATTTGTTAATTGATTAACTGTAACTAGTGTTGATCACCATATTTCGAAAAAATTATGTTTCAATTGAAAATAAATTAAACAGTACCAGTGTTCCTACCTTAGTAGAAAAACTTAATATTTTTTTATTCTTTAATTGTTCAAAAAAACATCCATAAATGACTACAACTTACTCATTAAGATTAAATAAAAATTCAGCTATTCAAAATTTACCCAATCTATTTCAACAATACTATTATTTTTTAATTGTACAATCAGGTTATGAATTCCTGATTGATATTTTAATAAAAGTGAATTAACACTTTCCCATTCAGAACCATTGGGAATTTCTACTTCAGCTACTACAGGATTATCAATTTTATCAAATCTTAACTGCAGAGTATCACCTGTTTTTGATAATGCTTTTACATTGACCGATTTAACTTTGTTATTTCCGAAATCAATACTGTTGTATTGTATCCAGGCATTTTCAGTATCGAGTATTGTCTTCCATCCTCCAAACTTATTGAGTGTATCGATAAATGCTATTGATGATCCTTCATCACTTTTAAGACTGTACCTATCAATCTGTATTTTGTCGAATGCATTTGTTAAGCCTACACCACGTAATGTGGGAGTTACCTTTTTAATTGTACCATCTTCGTTAAAGAACAAACTATCTATTCTAACAGATCTGTTTTTATCAAAATACGGGGACAGATCATTACGATGATAAAAAAGATACCATTGTTTTTTGAATTCAATAATTGATTGG
>CAZUOC010000338.1:0-3523 GCA_964622335.1 uncultured Ignavibacteriaceae bacterium | reverse complement strand
TTTTTTAATCCGCGCTATTGTGTTTGTCATTATATTTCTTTAATCTTTGCGCCTTCTGCGCGCTTTAGTTTTCCGTTGTCAATTTCAATATAAGCAAGTTCAAAATTATCAATGTCAAAATCTTTTCCTCTGATTTCGCTGAAGATGTCAAGCGCGAGTTTCACACCCTGTTTGATTGTAAGGGTTTTTTTGTAGCTTTCTCTTAATTTCTCGCGGATTCTCTCGTCACCTTCGCCTATTGCATTTGCGTGGTAAGATTGGTAATTTCCTGTTACGTCGCTTGTATATAGGGCTGGAATTTTTCCGTTCAGACCTGCAACCATTAAGGAGACTCCAAAGGGTCTGGCTCCGCCGTATTGGCTGAATTGTTGTTTCACATTTGAGAGGTCTTTAATTATTACTTCCGGCTCTACAGGAGAATCATATGTCACGCGATTTTGCTGTGCAATTACCTGTGCACGTTCAATCAGCACGCGCGCATCAGCCACTATCCCTGCTACACTTGCGATAATGTGGTTGTCTATCTCGTTTATTCTTGTTGCGGATTCCTTTATTATCAGCTTGTCGCGAATTCTCTTGTCAGCCAGAATGAAGACGCCATTTGCGCAGACTATTCCTATGCTTGCTGTTCCGAGACGCACAGCTTTTTCAGCGTATTCAACCTGAAGCAGATGTCCTTCTGGGGAAAACATGGTGGCTGTTCTGTCATAACCCATTGCCTGATGTGAAATGTCTGTTGGCATATCCATTTTGTGTAATATTAGAGAATTTAATAATTCTTAATTTCCTTTCTCTACTGTTCAAATTTAGAAGTAGTGATTATTTATAAGATTTTCGGAGTTAGATTTATTTGCGCCCCAACCCTTTCAAAGTCCCACTCGCCCTTTCAACAGAAATTTTTTCAGGCCAGACGCAAAGCGAGGCACGCACTTTATCAACTGCTTCCCTATTAATACAGATAATTGCGGAATCATTTTTGCATTCAATAAAACTCAGCCCGCATTGAGACAGACCCAAAACCCCTCCAAACTCCAGAATTGCTTTCTCAACACTTTGTTTCAAGTCTTTTCCTCTGATTTTCAAATATCTTTTGTTCTCACGCGCCGACGGTTTCAGGGATCTCATATTTATAATTAGATCCTTAAGAATATAAATGTTTTTAATATAAAAGATTAGTGAATACTCATGAGTGAATTTCATAAAAGTCCTGAAGAAATTGAAGCGCATGAAATTGATTATTATGCAAAAGGATTGAATCCTTCGTCTTCTTTTTTGAGATTATACATGTTTGGTCCTCAGGCTAATTGTCGTGCTTGTTATGAGGGGAAGAGAGAAAGGAGAGATACTGCTATTAAAGTCATAAAGAAGGGGATTGGAGAAACACGTGATGAGAATAATCTGAAATTTGCAAGAACCCTCTTAAAATTGTGCGAGGATTGTAAGGAAAAGGGGTTCCCTTCGGAGAGGATTATTAATCTGACTAAAATATTTGAAGATTATCCCTGAAAACCTATTTAAACCCTAAATTATTTTTCTGACAAAAGAGTGAATGTAAGATGAAGATACATACGATTGGCGGATACAACGAAGTCGGTAAAAATATGACAATTGTTGAGATTGGCGAGGATGCAATTATATTTGATTCAGGGTTTTATATGCCTGCGATTGTTGAGATGCAGGAGGAAGAGAACAATGTTCGTCAGGAGTATAATGAGCGTAAGTTGCGAAACAGCGGGGCACTACCGGATGATGCTTTGGTTCAGAAACTTGGGCTGAGGAGCAAAGTGCGGGCGATTCTTCTTGGGCATGCGCATCTTGATCACATTGGGGCTGTGCCCTATACTTCTTACAGATACAACGCGCCTGTTGTGGGAACACCTTTTACTATCGCTGTTCTTAAGAAGATTATGGATGATGCGGGGATAAAAATTCCCAATAAAATTGTCATAGTGAATCCTAATTCGTCTTTTATTATCAAAGGAAAGAAACGCAACTACAAAGCTGAGTTCATTAACATTACGCACTCTACTCCGCAGACTTCAATGATTGCACTGCATACTCCAGAGGGGATTATCCTTTATGCTAATGATTTTAAGGTGGACAACACGCCGGTTTTGGGACTGCCGCCGAATTATACTGCTTTGAAGAGGATTGCTAAGCAGGGTGTGAAGCTTTTGATTATGGATTCTCTTTATTCAGGAGATAACAGGAAGACTCCAAGTGAAAAGGTTGCGCGGGCGCTGGTGGAGGAGGTGCTTCTTACGATTAAGAACGAGAAGAATGCGGTTTTTGTTTCAACTTTTTCGTCGCATATCGCGAGAGTGAAAAGCATTGTTGATTTTTCAAAGAAGCTTGGGCGGGAAGTCTATGTTATTGGGAGAAGCATGAACAAGTATCTTTCTGCTGCAGGGGAGGCTGGAATTTGCCCTTTTAAGAAGGACGTTAGAATGGGTAGTTACAAGCGGCAGGTGGAATCAATTCTTAGGCAGGTTGCAAAAAACCGGGAGAAATCTCTGGTTATATGCACTGGTCATCAGGGCGAGCCCGGGAGCATTCTTGATCGGCTTTCACGCGGGAAGCTTCCTTTTGATTTCAGGCAGGGAGATAATGTTATTTTCTCTTCAAAGACAATTCCGGTTCCTGTGAATATTGCTAATAAAGAAACTCTTGACAAGCGTTTGAAAAAAACCGGCGTGAGGATTTTTGATGATGTTCATGTGTCTGGTCACGGCGGGAGGGAAGATCTGCGGGACATAATCTCAATTGTCAATCCTGATCACATTATCCCTTCCCATGGTTCCACACAGCAACTTACACCTCTTATTGAACTTGCAAAAGAAATGGGCTATCAGGCAGGAAAGAATTGTCACCTTCTCCATGATGGTCAGAATATTAAGTTATGATGATTTACCAACCAGCAGAGGATTCTTATTTAATGAAAAAAGTTTTGGATAAAGAGATTCCAAAATTACTAGAACAGAACCCTGAATTAAAGGTCTTGGAGATAGGTTGCGGTTCAGGAATTCAGTTGCAGACTCTTGAGAGTCTTGGAGTAAAAAAACAAAATATTTTTTCCTGTGATGTAAATAGCGATGCTGTTGCGCATTGCGAGAAGTTGGGCTTTGATTGTGTTGAGTCGGATTTGTTTAAGAATGTAAATGGCAAGTTTGATTTGATTGTTTTTAATCCTCCTTATTTGCCTGAGGAGAAAGATGAACCTGTGGATTCCATGATTGCAACAACAGGCGGAAAAAACGGAAGTGAAATCATAAACCAGTTTTTGAAACACGCAAAAGACCGTCTCGTCGCCGGCGGAAAAATATTTTTAATTACAAGTTCTTTGACAAAAAATATTAATTGGTTGGATTGGAAAAGAAAAAAACTTGGAGAACGAAAAATTTTTATGGAGAAAATTTGGCTTTGGAAACTAATATGAATTTTCCTTAATCTTCTCTTTTAAGAAATTGATTTGCTCTTCGCATCTTTTAATACCCTCTTCAAAATTTGCAATCTATTTTTTTAG
>CAZUOC010000337.1:0-3524 GCA_964622335.1 uncultured Ignavibacteriaceae bacterium | reverse complement strand
AGAGTGAGCTAAAGCAGCTATAGTGCCTAAAGTGACTAAAGTGAGCTAAAGTTGGATAATTGATGCTCATGATTTGTACTTACTGGTAATTCTGGATCCCCGATTACGACATTCGAGGACAAGCTCAGGCAAGTAAAAAAGACTGCCTCTATAATTAGATGAGTGGACACTTTTGAGCCGAAAAATCAGCTATTTTTTGCGGTTCGCTATTCGTAAGTCATTAATATGGAAGGAGATAAAAAAATTTGAAAATTTCGATTTTTGTTTTTAACAGTGAGCGTTTTTGACTGAAAACATCCACGGGACTATACTTACTTGCGTAATAAATTTATGGAAAAGGCGGATAATAACCCAATTATATGTAGTATATTAGCAGCGAAACAAACGTTTTATAAAAAGTTCATTCAAATCTTCATTTATCGTCCCCTCGGATTTTGAAGACCGGACTATCTTCATGTACTCTTTGTCTTTTAATAGTGCATTTAATAAGTCTGTTGAAATACTTATGATTTTCGACATTAGCTTTTCCGGGCAATATTTATATTTTGGTGTAATCATAATTTTTTCAGGGTGACGGCGTCCCTTTGCTGGAACTCCTTCCCCATGAACAACTTTACTTCTCTGGTCATATATCTTTTTAATATCTTTATATATGGTTAATCTGTCGTTAATATTTATCCCGAGAATTATTGCAGCTCTTTCGGAAATCCTATGTCTTAATTCTCCTGGTCCTGTACTTAACAAACATTCGAGCAGAATTGACAGGTTGGTGAAAACTTGATTAGGCTCATTAGCAATAAGTGCACTCCAAAAGTAACTTAAAGCAGTAGAAATACGGTTGACTTCCCACGTAAATGGACGATAGTATCTTTCTATACTATCCAGAGTTTTACCTAATACTTCTCGATTAATGATATTGTTTGTTCTACTTGGGCGATACCGCCACCATATATATGACAGTTCTTCTCTTCGACGTGGATGAATATAACTGAAGTAACTATCGCAAATACCTGACGGCTTTATCCTAATACCATGTCCGTTTGCGAAGGCGAATGTAAGATTATTTTGCAGAAGCAAAGCTATCAATATCATTTTTGTAATATTGATACACTCAGTACCAACATATTCAAAATCTTTTGAATAATCTGGAATAGTACTACCCTCATCAGCTATTCTTGTCAGAATATGGTGTCCATACGCAATACTATCAATTTTTATAGTGTAATTTGGAGATATACCTGAAGGAGGTTTGATCCTGACATCCTCTGCTATAAGGTCATCTTTAATTTTACCAGATAGGGCCTGAATCCAAAGTCCCGGAGCGAGTTGCCATGCTCGTTTAGGCAAGTTAATTTTTGCAGATAATCTAAGTGGAACGTAGGTAACTTGGTGTGGACCTAAATATTTTTGGGTCTTTTGTTTGCTTTTCATATTTACTCTCAATTACTATTTGTATAATTTCAATTTTCGATTACCAGTCTATCTTAAGAAATATAAATGACCATCAAAAAAGGAAGCAGGTAGATTTTAAGGCGAACAATTTAACCACACCATAAATTGTCGCGTCAAAAATGCAGAAACTCTATTAAATTATCGATGCAACATTTAATATTTACTTAAGTTAATGGAAAAGGCGGATAATGCCGCCAATTGTACCTGGATGCATATCCTTATTCCTTTCTTCTCGCAGAACGTTTGGCGTGAGGGGCGCGAATGAAGCGCAGCGAAATGAGCGTCCCTCTCGACGCCATTGTTAGGGATTTATAGGACTCTCTTTACCGAACCATTTCACCAGTTAACAGGAATAAAAACAGTCTTCCTGAATCAGTTAGCACATAGGTTGTGAATGAGCCATCATATTTAAATTCAATAAAATTCAAACGCAACAACGAACTTCTATGAATGACGTTTTTATTGTTTACTAGAGTTTTCTTAAATAGCTCCTGATGAGATAATCTTTGGTTGTCAGCCATAGATATAAAAACGTGTTCGTCTTCTTGAGTGTGCTCTAGCCGAAATCTTCTGTTACGATCCATATAGCCAAGTAAATACTCTACTTCGCTGTCTGATAACTCAGAAAGTTTGGAAACAAAACTAATTCTTAATTCCCACTCTTCTTGAGATGGAGGGTCTTCGAGAGGAACGCATATTGAAGCCAGCCAGGATCTACGCTTTGGACTATATGCTTTGGCTGACTCAAGAATGGAGCTTTCCGCCAAATACCCAAACCTTTCATCTGATGTAAAAGATTTAGATTCAAGAGTTCTTAATCTAGAATCCAGCTTTTCAACGAAGTCGATAACTCTATCGAGTTTTTGATTCGATATTCTGTCGATCAATAGCTCTGTGATGAAGCTACCGCCAGGGACTATCCCAGCGAATGCTTTATAAAGCTTTACCCTTTTATCGATACCGGTGTCGTTAAGTTCTGTCAATCGAGTTCAGCTCCCTATATCGCAGAACGCAGGTGGTCAGTAGCGATGCGCAGCGGCTTTTTGCCGTCGCCCTTAATGCCATGGTTGTGTGCAACACATATTAATATCTTAGATACATTCTAGATGCTCTTTTTGAATCATACCATTTGACAAAATCTTCATCAAAATTTTTTTTATATTTTTCGATAAATTTTAAAATGCTATCTCTTGCATATTTGGTTTCATAAATTTGGGGATTGTTTTTTATATGCGACCGAATAATCTTAACCTGACGAGGAGAAAAATCAAATTCATTGAGAATTAACTTCGCTCTTTCATTAGCTATGTCATACTGTTCACTTTCACCAAACCAACTTATCAAAGCATCAAGCACGGGTTTTGATAGTGATTTCCTTTTCGCGACATGCTTAACAATTTTCCAGCAGGATGAATCAAAATCAGCTTTATTAAATCTAACAGCCTGTAAAGCGGATATCATACCCATAGGGGCTTTAGATATCATTACAGGCAATATTTCGGTACCCTTGCAATATGCAAATCCGGTTTCTTGTTGGCAGAAAAAAGATTCTACGAATCCAGAGGTAAGCAATGGCAGAAACAGATCACATCTTTTAAGGGCAGCTAAAATCTCCTTAGGCCATACAGTCTGAGGCGGAATATCTTCATGCGCCAAAAAGCAGTTGAAACCGAACTTGTCCAGGTAGTTTTTTATTTTCCCCGCAGTTCTTTTATTACCAGACGAATAGCTAATAAAAGTTTCCATTTTTTCTTTCCTAACTATTCTGAATTGGACACACAACAATGTATATATGGTTTACGTATAAAATCCCGAAATTCTTTTTGTTCAGAGTAATCCCAGCCGCTTTTGTCTGAGTCACAAAATACAAACAAATGCCAATTTGTCAAGATTTAATGTTTAATTAAATTTATGGAAAAAGGCGGATAACATTCGTTTATCCTCACTGGTTGATTTGAGATGATAAATTTAACAGCACGTTAAACCGCCAACTAAGCCAATAGATACTTACTTACGCAGTAAGTTAATGGAAAGACGGATAGCGTTTGTTTATCATCGATTAGTTTAGGAAG
>CAZUOC010000336.1:0-3526 GCA_964622335.1 uncultured Ignavibacteriaceae bacterium | reverse complement strand
ATGAATGACTATGAATCCGTAGCATTGATTGCAGGCGGACACACATTCGGTAAAAGCCATGGAGCCGCAGATCCAGGTAAATACGTTGGTCCTGAACCGGCGGCTGCAGGAATAGAAGAACAGGGTCTCGGCTGGAGAAGCAGTTTTGGTTCCGGTAAAGGCGGAGATACAATTGGCGGCGGTCCTGAAGTTACCTGGACAACAACGCCAACGAAGTGGGGCAACAACTTTTTTGAGAACCTTTTCGGTTACGAATGGGAACTTACAAAAAGTCCGGCTGGTGCGAAACAGTGGGTTGCGAAGAATGCTTCCAATACAATTCCGGATGCTGCCGATCCATCAAAAAAACACTTGCCGACTATGCTTACTACCGACCTCAGTTTGCGTTTTGACCCTGCTTACGAAAAAATTTCAAGACGCTTCTATGAGAATCCTGATGAGTTTGCAGATGCATTTGCACGGGCGTGGTTCAAGCTTACGCATCGCGATATGGGCCCGATCGCGCGCTATCTTGGTTCTGAAGTTCCTGAAGAAGAATTAATCTGGCAAGATCCTATTCCAGCAGTTACACATAAATTGATTGACGATAAGGATATCGCTGTATTGAAGGATAAGATACTTGCTTCAGGTTTGTCTATATCTCAATTAGTATCTACCGCATGGGCATCAGCATCAACTTTCCGCGGTTCCGATAAACGAGGCGGCGCAAATGGTGCACGCATTCGCCTTACCCCTCAGAAGGATTGGGAAGTTAACAACCCGGCTCAATTAGCGAAAGTGCTCGAGACTCTCGAAGGTATCCAGAAAGAGTTCAACAACGCTCGGTCAAATGGTAAAAAAGTTTCTCTCGCCGATCTGATAGTTTTGGGTGGTTGCGCGGGTGTTGAAAAAGCGGCTAAGAATGCCGGTTATAATGTGACCGTACCTTTCACGCCGGGACGTGCCGATGCGCTTCAAGAGCAGACTGATGTGGAAGCATTTGAAGTTCTCGAGCCGCTTGCTGATGGGTTCCGCAACTATCTGAAGACCAGGTACATGACATCGACAGAAGAAATGCTTGTTGACCGTGCACAACTGTTAACGCTAACCGCACCTGAGATGACTGTTCTCGTTGGCGGTATGCGTGTACTTAACACAAACTTCGATCAGTCTCAACATGGCATTTTCACCAAACGTCCTGAGGCACTTACCAACGACTTCTTTGTTAACCTGCTCGACTTGGGCACGACGTGGAAGGCAACTTCAGAGTCTGGAGATATTTTTGAAGGAAGTGATCGTGCAACAGGCAAAGTCAAATGGACCGGCACCCGTGTTGATCTCATTTTCGGTTCTAACTCAGAGCTTCGTGCCCTCGCTGAAGTTTACGGATGTGAGGATTCTAAGGAAAAGTTCGTGAAGGACTTTGTAGCTGCATGGAACAAAGTAATGAATCTTGACCGATTTGATTTGACTTAGGTAAGAGGTTATTAAGTTATTTGTTATTAAGAGGTGGTCTGGCGACAGATCACCTTTTTTAATTTTCAAACTTTATTTATCGCTGCCATTTGATTGAGTTAAGCAGCAGTTCTAAATCTTATACCGTATTAGTGAACCCCGCCAGCAGCATTAATCAAAACAACATTGGACAGTATTGCGGTATCAGCTTTATCTGGCAGATGCGAGCAAAAACCGATTCCGACATAAAATGGCTCATTAATGTGCAACCGGATTGGGGAACCGAATTGGTTCATTGGTTCACCATCCATACTTACAAAAAGTGATATAGAATCGCCATGTTTTTCAATGCCAATACGTCTAGCATGAGCAGTAACAAGATCATCCGGTGATTTGCCGCCGGGCAGACCACCCCGACTACCAATACGGTACTCCATATCTTTTATGCGGAGACTCTTTTCAGGACGCCACGCAAGGTGAATCATACCATCACCATGCAGGGCAACCATTGCTTCTTTAGAATCATCATCCAGGCTCTCCCGAATGACAAGGACAGCCTTGCGGTCAAAGTAACCTGATGAATCCGGGTAATCTATATTGGCTGCAAGCGAAACATCTCCGGACATTTTTTTCCACAGGAAACGGAATTCATCACGTACATACCATATATTATAACCGGCTGAGGTGATTGTGTACTGTTTTGTGACCGGGTCATAATTGGAGCTGCCCTCCACCACAGCTGCACCAACGTCTGACTGACCATCAAATATTCCAATTGGTATATCTGATGTTCTGGCAGACCTGTGAAAATCTGTTGGGGGTGATATTTGCGTATGTGTTTCTGATCCCGGTTGTGCCCAATCGGGTACATCAGGGTTTTGAGCTAATACAAAGTATGGTGAAACAAACTGCATTAATAGAAATATTAATTTCATAATAGTCCTTCAGAATTATTTTCTAACATATAAAACAGAATATAAAAATAAAAGATTTCACATTTGAAATGTCCGAGTTTTGTTTTTTATCTTCCAGGTGTTAAGTATTTATTATAGTCCAGTTTATTTAATTGTTCTTCTCTTTTTTCCAATCATATTTTGTAGCCCAATAAGTGATGAGATCTTGAAGATAATCAGCATCCGTTCCATCATCCCAATTTGAACCGGAGATTTGAGGAGACCACCTGGTATTTTCAAGACGTTTGCGCAGATCTCTAATTTCTTCATCAGGAATATTAATCTGCATTGATTTAACTTTCATTTTTTCTCCGATTGGTCTTTACTTATGTCCCCAAGTATTTTTTCTTTTATTACTGACTTGGAAATTTTATCATCTTTGTATTCTTCATAAAGTTCCAATCCTTTCTCATTCATTTTAAAAAAAGCCCTAGGAGCTTCAAAGTATTCATAGAGATGTGCTCTTGTTTCTTCAAGTAATTGGATAAAGGTATTCCACCAATCTTGATTACTAGTTGACTCTGAAGGTTTTTTAAAGTTATGAAGATAAGTTCCAAGTTTATCGTACAAAGAATTCAATTTTTCTTTGTCTGGAATCTTTATATCAAAGTCAGCACCTATAACTTTCAAATAGAAATTAGTATACTCAAGTTTTTTATCAAATTCTGGTTCGGCTTCATAAATTGCATTTGATAGATTTTTAATCCGATATTCTTTCATGTACTTTGCTATATTTTCATCACTAACATTCATTACAGCAAGATATTCAAATAAAAATCTTTCAATACACACTCTCAATTCTAAAGCAGCATAGAATAAGTAACTACTTTCGTGAAGAGTAAAAGCTTTTTCTAGGCAAATAACGGAACGATTAAAATGCGATGAAGCATCTATTTGATGAAGAAAATTAAAATTACGAGCCAATCTTTAATATCATATTTCTTGTTTGTACTTATATACAATTAATTATTTATACTCCGGGTGATATCCCCGGATTATTTTAATAGTTTAAATCGCGCAACTTCGGGAGGTTCACTTGAATAAAATATTTTTAGTAAACAGTCAATTTCTTTCCATTCTTCTTGATAATTTTCAATTATAGTCGTTGGAATTTCGTCGATCTCCGTAGGATTAATTAT
>CAZUOC010000335.1:0-3528 GCA_964622335.1 uncultured Ignavibacteriaceae bacterium | reverse complement strand
AATGAGAGAGGCGCTTCTAATATGAAAATCTTATCGCTTATCTTCATGCCATTCGGGACTGACCCTATTAAATCTCTATTAAATCTCAATTCTGATGGTGTATTTCTTCTTTTAGAATCCGAAAGGTGCGGCGTCGTCCTTTCATCAGATATTCGAGCTCGATTTTTTGCCCTTATTTCAGCTTTTATCATCGTGAGTGACATAGGGCTGTCACCCCTGAGAAGAAAATATATAAAAAGTACATGACAAAAAATCAACATGCCTCTATTTTTTACTTAAATAGAGTAGAAAGAGCTATATAGGCGAGCAACAAACAACAGTTTGACAACTTTTGGCGAGAAAAATCGAAGATCCGGCTTTTCTTAGACGGAAGGCTTTTTCAGGGAAAGGATTCTCTTATGAAGTCGGCGGGTAATTTGCTGCTGAAGGCATTGGGAATATTGCTTCTAACAGCGGCGGTTCTTAAAGGCCGGTCCCGATGTACATCGGGACTGACCACAGTTCTGATGACCGACGGCCGGGTAAAAGCCGCGTGGGAAGAAAAAGCCCCGAATTTGGACATAATTTTACAAAAAATGGCAAAAGACAACAAAATTGATAAAAAACAAAGATTTTTTACATTAAAACACCTGTTTCATCCGTCATATAGAAAGGAGGTGAGAATCCTATGATTGTGTTATTAGATGGTACGTAAAGATATAGAAGTTCTATGACTAAAAATGTATGAAAAACCTTTTCTCTGAAGGGATTCAGATATGAAATTAAATAATAAGATTTATATATTACTGATTATGTCAGCTATAACGCTTGGTACTTATATTGGTAACGCTTTTGCTGATGGTTGCCCTTGTTCTAGTCCTTATGATGTAGCTCCTCCTTCAGGTCAAACTGCAAACTGTTGTTCTTGTGGAATTAATTCAAGCGGATATACAACTTGTGACTTGCAAACTCAGGATTGTGGACACTCTTATAAGGGCACGGTTGTGATAGAAGGGCAAACATATCATAAGTACGGTTATGCTGGTTGCACGAATAAATGTTGATAATCTGTATGAATCGAAAGAGTATATTTTAAATAATGGGGTTACTATTTATTTTAGATAGATAGTAACCTCGTTTTCAATATTTTAAGGTACATTGAAATGAAACGTAATACGGCCAAAATCATCATAATACTTACCTTTTGTTTTCTGTGCGCAGGTATTATTTCCTTTATAATTGTAAAAAGAAGCAATCATTCTACAAAAGAGAAAGCAGCAGATATAAAAGGAGAGAAAGAAAAATATCACCAGGGGAATTTATCACAAAAACAAGAACAGAATGGAGCAAAAGTTGTTACGGGAACGGTTTTAGAACATATTAATGATTTAGAGAATTTGTTAGGTGATGTGATTGAAGGGGATATCGGGGATGCAATGGATATGGTATGGAGCAGTTGGGAGATAACCTGTGATTTTAGTGATTGTAACAAGGTAGCTGAGGTAGTTAGTAAACTTCCGATTGTTGGTAATATGAAAGTACCGGAAGAACAATTAGATCAGCTGCAGAGCTGTATTACTGAAATGGTATTTAATAATGGCAACAATGATTATAAAATTTACCTAAATTTCTTAAGAAAATCCGGTGAGGTGGTAGATGAATTCATTTATAACACTCTTCGTGAAACTTGGATTGCAAAGGGCATTCCTGAAAAAGAAGTTCCTGCTGATCCATGGGAGTTGTTATCAGAAGACTTAAAAAAGGACAAAGAGGATGGTCTTGCAAAATCCATGTGGAAAGGATTGGTTTCCGAAGGATCCAAGATCATTATATTCGAGACACCTACAACTAATTTACCGATCGGTGAGGACCTTTATAAAGTTCGCGGTGCTGCTATTACTTATAGACATCTTACTGTTCCGCCGATAAGACTTGATACTATGCTCGAAAACAAGGGAAAGGTTATTATGGCAGATGTGTTGGTTTTCATTGCACACGATGATTCTATGGGAGGCGTTGTCTGGCCATATATCATTCGATATTGGTTCGACCCTATCAATAAATTATGGCGTCCTCAAGGAGCTTATTGCTTTCCAAATTCTCATAAGGAATGTCGAAGTTATTTGCTTTATTAGAGATAAAGCTATGTTTTTGTATATATGATAAGAGCAACAACGTTATAGATGTTTGTGTAGTCGCTAAATTTATGTTTTTGAATTGAAGAAGTTCTCTATGGAAAAGAAACTTGAAAGAAAAAACTATTCAACTGTGTTTTTAGTCGGTCTATTAGCTCTCGTTGCTATATATTTTGGTCGATCGTTGGTTGGCTCATTACTTAAGCCTAAATTGTTCGTTTCAGATGTTGATTTGGGAGCCTATATACCGGGACAAATTACAAAATGTGTTGTGCACTTGAAAAACATAGGCTCTAGTGAATTACAAATTCACAATATCAAGACGTGCTGTGGTATTTCACTATCTGGGGATTTTCCCAAAAGAATCCCTGCTGGAATGACTGATGTAATAGTTCTTAATATTAGAACATCAGGTGGACCTTTTCCATTAGAAAAAGATTTTAGTATTCATACCAATGATCAAAGAGAACCTATCAAGAAGGTGTTTTTGCGAGGCACACCAGATTTGCCTGTTTATACTATGCCTGAATCTGTTGACCTGAATTATATTATTGTGGGTGAGAAAATCGCAAATTCGTTGACGTTCTTAGTGCCCGAGGGTAATCAGCCGGATTTTAGCATTGTAACAAGTTCATCAAATATTTACACGTCATCTGTTCGTGGTATTCAGTCAAGACAAATTAACGGCCGTGATTATGCTGTGTTTGGAATGGACATATCTGTTGATAAAGACACTCCGAGGGGGAAACTGCATGAGTATATCTACGTAAAGACAGGAATATCAGGACGTCCATATATTGTTATTCCGGTTAATGGGATTGTCGAGAGCGGCCTTCGCGTAAGGCCGGAGCAGGTCTTCTTTGGTATGGTGGAAGATGCTATAGTAGATCGTACTATTCGTCTGGAAGTGATAAGTCACGGCTGGGATATTATTAAGATAGAGCCTCAAGACCTTCGATGCATCACGGCCAAATTGCAGAAAAAAGAAGAAAATAAGTTTGAACTACATGTATCTCTTGATCCGGCAGTAATGCCTGAAAAACTCAAATCAGTAATAACACTACGAAACTCTTCCGGTGATACAATTCAAATACCCGTCCTTGCAGTGCGTAAAAATTCTCCAACAGATACGCAGAGTTATTAAACAAGCTTGAATTAGAGTTCTGGTTACTATCGGGACTGTTCACGAAAGCCGCATGGCTGGTGAGTTTGGTTTGTTTTTCGTTTTTCTCGGTGGTTACGTTTTATAAGGCGATGGCAGGTTATGCATCCTGGGTAGTGTCAAGAATCTTTCGCACATTTTTTTATCTGTCTCAATCTGGTTATCCATAATCCTTCCCAGGAAAAAATAGGGACTGACCCGAATGGCATGAAGATAAGCGATAAGATTTTCATATTAGAAGCGCCTCTCTCA
>CAZUOC010000334.1:541-3529 GCA_964622335.1 uncultured Ignavibacteriaceae bacterium | reverse complement strand
TTTTGCTTTTACCTGTTCAGACGATCAGAACTTATTATTGTTGCGGGATTTTATTGATTGTTAAAGAAAAAATCAGATATTAATGATGAGTGGTTTATATGAAGGATGGATATTAAACTTCTCTTATTTTTATATTAAAAAGGAAAATCCTCCTGGCAGTTAATTTCCTTTTCAAGCTTTTCTTCTTCATTTTTTTTTGCAAGCAAGTGAACAGGGTTTCCTTCCACATAAATCGCTTTGTAAGGTTTAATAGGACAAGCGTATTCACAAGCACCACAGCCGATACAATATTCTTCTTTCACTTCGGGAATTGTTAATGATTTATCGGCAACATTGCTCTGGGGAAAATATGGAATCATACTCACTGCTTTTGTAGGACAATGTTCTGAACAGGCACCGCAAGCTGTGTTTTCTGTATAGACTATACAATTTTCTTTAACAAATTTTGTTTTACCGAGCTGAGTGAGTTTTTTCTTTTCTGGTAAAATGTTTTCAATGGCTCCAGTTGGACAAACTTCACTGCATATAGTGCATTCAAAATTGCAGTAGCCATCTGTATATTGCATCATTGGTTGAAGCATTCCGGTAAAACCGTATTCCAGAAATGATGGCTGCAAGACCTGAGAAAGACAAGCACTTACACAAAGGTGACATGCCGTGCAATTACTTGTGAAATGTTGTATACTTTTTGATCCCGGCGGTGTGACAGGATAATTTTTATAGATCGGGATCGCGCTTTCTTTCTTTTGTATGATTTTAACCTGGGCGAGTGAAATTCCTGATAATGCTAAAAAATAAACCGATACTTTTTTAATAAAATCTCTTTTATCAAAATCGATTTCTTTATTCATGTTTTTTTTCGCGAATCGATTTTTAAAACTTACTCCCCCTGACGGGCAAACGATTAAACAATTATAGCAGCTAACGCATCTTGAAAAATCTACAATTTTATTTTTTCTGTCTATACATCCTGCTTTACAGGCGTGCTCACACAATACGCAACTTTTACATTTATCTTCCACAATATCGATTTGTAAAAACGAAATTTTAGATATTAATCCGAGCACTGTTCCTACCGGGCAAATAGTATTGCAAAATAATCTTCCGCTTCTTACAGACATTATAAAAACTGTGATCAGGAAAAAGAGAGGAAAGATTATCCTTATTAAAGAAAGTCCTTTTAATTCTACAGGATAAAGAAAATAAATATCAACTTTTGCAAGTGAATATGAAGCAAAATTATTAAGAGTAACTGTAATTGGTTTCACAAATACGGAAATGATTCTGCCGAAATTACTGAAAGGATCAAGCAGATAAATCCCCATCATACTACCGGAGAAGAAAATCAAAATTACTAAAGCAAGAAAAGAATATCTGATCCATTTATATGATTTTAAGCGATAATAATATTTTTTCTTTTTGAATCTTTTATATGTGTTCGAAAAAATATCCTGTAATGTTCCAAGTGGACAAATAGTCGAACAATAAACTCTTCCGAAAAGAATGGTTAAGATTATTACGAAAATGAAACCGCCTACAGCAATTGTTAATCCATCAAGGGAATTAATTAAAGAGGGAATAAACTGTAAATACAAAACAGGCTTAAAATATTCCGGCGGAATTAAACCTCTGAAATCAATAAAAAGAAATAAGATTGAAAAGAAAAAGATAAGAGATACAATAACCCTCATCTTTTTGAGGGATGCTAATTTCATTACATTATTATCCTGTTAATCTTTAGCTTGCCTAAATCCATTCTCCCGATTTTCATTTCATCTGCAATTTTTATATAAGGAATTGTATCGGGTTCTTTTCCGAATAATTTTGCTGCGGCTGCATCTGCAGCGACAATATCGGTAGAAATAAGCTGCGATTTAAGTGTAACAACATCTGCATCCGAAATTCCTCTTGGTCCGTTTCTTTTAAGAACTGAATATGCATCTACAACATTCAAATCCGGTTTACGGTAAAGCGGGAAATCAGCTATACACTGATGAAGATCGTTTCGATGCCAGTAGCCTCTGTCCCAAACTATTCCCATTAAATTTTTCATGGAAATTGTCAGACCGGAAGAACTATGATGTTTAAGAATCGGTACATTAATAAATACATCAGATTGAAGAATAAGCTCATGCACTTTTGCATCTTGCATTTTCTTTCCACCTTTAAAAGAGACTTGCTGATAATAACTTTCGCTGTTGCCTCCGACAATTTTTCCACCTGTATCTTTTACTGCTTTTTCAATTTTGCTATTTGAGTAACATCTTGTCCAGTTATCGCAAGTATGATCAAATACATAAACACTTTTTGCCCCGGCATCAAAGCAGTGTTCAATTATTCTTTTAACAAGTTGTGGATTAGTATTGCCGGCCCTGTCGGGAGAAACATCCCAACCGATATTAGGTTTAACAACAACAGTTTGTCCTTTACGAACAAAATTTTTCATTCCTCCCAAAGAAGCAATTGCTTTATCAAACATTGCTGCAGGTTCTCCACCTTTTATGGCAATAAGATCGTAGTTGTCCTGTGCAAATGTTTTGTTAAAAAGGAAATCTTTTCCGAAGGCTAAAGCAGATCCAGCCAATATTCCGGTTTGTACACTTTTAGATATAAAATCTCTTCTTTTCATTTGTCCTCCCCTGTGAAAGATTAACAAAAAGTAAAAAATCCTTGCTAAAAGTTAATAATTATTAAATAAGAAAGAAGTCATAAAGATAACAATATACAGAATTTTTTATGACTTTTGTCTTGGTACCCACTTTTACTTACGGCAAGAAGAAAGTGAAAGGAGCGATTTGAGGTTTTTACGCCTTCATCCTCTTTCCCTGTTCTTCGTGGATAAAAAGCCAGGAACAAACCTTGCCGATACTTATTTCTTCAAAATTGTTCCAGTAATCTTTTGTTCTTACATGCATCGAGCTTGTGTTAATTGCTGTTATAGTTTCAGCTTCTTCTATCAATTCTGTTAACCTGCTTTGCCATTTTTTC
>CAZUOC010000334.1:0-531 GCA_964622335.1 uncultured Ignavibacteriaceae bacterium | reverse complement strand
TCATGTTGGAAACACGCAGATCGACCCAGCCTTCATTTGCCCAGTTGTTTATATTTTTTTCATTCACATCGAGAATATTTTCTCCACGAAACGCGGGAATTTTAATTGTGCTTCCTCTTAATAATGATTCACCATTCGGTAACAGAACAGGAATACCAATTGCTAAAATTTCATTTCTAAGATCAGCGTCATTTGTTATAATCTCAAAACATTTTGTAGATAGTTCTTTGGGAGATTTATTAAGAATGTCTCTCATCGTTTTGTTAAATAATCTTAAAAGATGAATTTCATAAAGAAGTTTTGAAAGTCGCGGCGGACCAAGAAGTTCGAAAGCTACACTGCTTTTTCCATGCTTCTTTTCAAGCTCATCGAGTTTCTGAACAGCCATATGCTGCATATAACCTGCACGGTAAGTCGGTTCCATAGATGCGTGATCGAGAGCGCTTACAATATCGTGACCAGTGTTTCCACCCTTTACTTCGAATATCACTACATCTGCAATTTCTTCGGGAGTTATAAACTCCATCTGCT
>CAZUOC010000333.1:0-3564 GCA_964622335.1 uncultured Ignavibacteriaceae bacterium | reverse complement strand
TTCTTGTATCGTCGGATGGCTATTCATGCATTATGGTTCCTAATGCTCAGTCAAATACCGGCGCTTATTGGGCTTTTGAAGATTTTACGCATCATACTATATTTACTTCAGGTAGCTTAATTTTCGTATTAAAAATGGCTGGATACAACTACATTAAGTTTCTTGATCCTGAGGGAGTAGCCGATTCCGGGTTTTTAATAAAATTGATCAAAAAATTCTTATTAAAGATATATAAAGCAAACAACTTTTTCTGGAATAAAATAACATCGAGTTCTTACCATAAAGAAAGTCCCCCAATTTTTACTTATGATCTAAAAATTTTGACTAAATAATTACTATGGTTTTTAATGCACTCATTTTTTGTTAAAATTCAAAATGCTTTCTATTTTTTGAATTTTTTAGTTGTTGAGTTACTGCTCAGACTTAAGTCCGTTAAACAAAATCCGTATTCAATGCTTCTCATCCGACTTGATTCAATAGGAGATTATATTCTTTTCAGAAATTTTATTGAACAAGTAAAAAAAAATAATTTATATAAAGATTATACCCTTTCTCTCTGTGGAAATATTTTATGGAAAAATCTCGCCGAAACTTTCGATAATAATGTTGTAAATAACTTTATTTGGATAGACCGCAACAAATTTCACAAAAATATTTTTTATAAGTATAAAATCCTTAAGTCAATAAGAGAAAAAGGTTATGAGATTGTAATTAATTCCACTTATTCTAGAGAAATATTGTTTGGCGATAGTATAGTAAAAGTATCCGGCGCGAAGAAAAAAATCGGGTGCATCGGTTCACTTGATTCTTATATGAAATGGAAAAGAAAATTGTTGACGGATAAATATTATACCAAACTTATTCCTGCGTCAGAAAGTAATTTATTTGAATTTTTACGTAATAAAGTTTTTTTTGAAAAGCTGCTCGAGGTAAAGATTGATCTTAGAAAACCGATTCTTCCAGAGTCAGTAGGAAACTCTTCCTATTCTTTTGATAAAAAGCATGCTGTATTATTTCCCGGCGCTGCATCTTCTTCAAGAAAATGGAAGAGGGATTACTTCTTTGAAATACTTAAATATATTATTCAGCATTATGATTTTTTGGCTGTTATTGCAGGCGGGAAAAACGAAACCGAAATTGCCGAAACTTTAGTTTCAGGTTTAGATGAGTCTTATATTATTGATATGACTGGTAAAACAACTTTGCCACAGTTAGTTGATCTTATCAGGAATGCAAAAATATTAATTTCAAATGATACCGGGGCGACTCATATTGCAGCCGCTGTCGATACTTCATTTGTTTGTGTATCAAACGGCAATCATTTTGGTAGATTTCATCCTTATCCACAAGAGATATATGACAAAGCTTATTATATTTATCCACCTGATATAATGAATAATCTTGATAATATTGAATTACTGAAAAACAAATACCGTTTCAGTTCTGATCTTAATATAAATGAGATATCTCCCAAAACTGTTATCGAAGTTATCAAAAAAGTTTTAGGATAATTGATGAAAATCTCTTCCATCATAATTGCAAAAGATGAAGAAAAAAATATAGGTAGATGTATTCAAAGCCAACTTGAATGCATCGATGAAATAATTGTTCTTGTTGATGAGTATTCTAACGATTCAACACTTGATATCGTTAAATCCTTTACTGTGGTCAAGTTTGAAGTAGTTAAATGGTGGGGGTATTCCAAGACAAAAAAATATGGTGTTTCTAAGACATCGAATGATTGGATAATGTGGATCGATGCAGATGAAGTTTTAACGCCCGGGCTTTCGGGAGAATTAATTGAATTTAAAAGATCAGAACCAGAATTCGATTCATATTCATTTCCAAGAAAAGCTAATTTTCTAGGACGGTGGATTTTGCACAGCGGCTGGTATCCTGGAAGAGTAAACAGGTTGTTCAATAAAAATAAAATTACTTTTAGCGATAATGATGTACATGAACATCTTGTTACAAACGGAAAAGTGGGAGAATTCAAAAATGAAATTGAACACTATACAGATCCGAACATAAAACATTATTTTGAAAAGTTTAATGAGTATACAACACTCGCAGTCGAAGAACTCGACAAAAAGGGGAAAGCATTCAGGATTTCCGATCTAATTTTTAGACCGTTTGCAATTTTTGTGAAAATGTATATAATTAAAAGAGGTTTCCTCGATGGAATCCAGGGATTTATACTGGCCGTGTTTTCTTCAGCGTATGTTTTTACAAAATATTGTAAGTTATGGGAAAGAAATAATTCTAAGGGAGAATGATATGCAACAAAATTCAACAAATGAAATATTATTTATGCAGTTGGTTATGCAAAACCAACAGATTGCGATTATGTCGATGGGCAAACTAAAACATCCCGTAACAGATAAAATTGAGCGAAATCTTGAACTCGCTAAAATTTCAATTGATACTCTTGATATGTTGAAAGTAAAAACGAAAGGAAATCTTTCGGAGTATGAGGAAAAATTTCTTGAGGAAGTCATCCGTGAACTAAAGTTAAACTATGTTGAGGAAGTGAATAAAGATAAGAGTAGCAAACCGGATAATGCAAAAGAAGAAGTAAGTAAAGAAGAGAAGAAAGAAGAAAAGTGAGGCAAGAGAAACAGAATAATGACTAAGACCAAGAAAAAAATGGTTATTGGCATTATTGCTAACACAACCAAACAGAAAGTTTTTTCCGTTCTTTCCGGGTTAATAAAAAAACTTAAAGAAAATGAGTTTGACTATTTTCTGAGTGGCGATATCCGAAGGTACAAGGAATTAATAACAGAAAAGGTGAGTGAAAGTAAATTCCTGGTTGAAGATAAGCTTTGTAAAAAAAGTGATATTATCATTTCAATCGGAGGAGATGGAACGATGCTCGCAACAGCGTTTCATGCACATATTCATAGTAAACCTGTTTTAGGAATTAACCTTGGGAAACTTGGATTTTTAGTTGATTCAAATGTCGACCAGCTCGATAGGGTTATTGAGGACCTGAAAAAGAAAAGATATTCTATCGAAGAACGCATGGTTATTGAAGGTGAGTGTCTTGGTCACAAAGTAGAAAAACTATATGCAATTAATGATATAGTAATTGATAAAGGCGGTTGGCCTAAAATGATTGAACTTACAATTACCATTGATGACGAATATGTTACAACCTTTGCCGCCGATGGACTAATTATTGCAACTCCAACAGGTTCAACAGGATATTCTATTTCGGTTGGTGGACCGATCGTTAGTCCACAAACTGATGTTATAACATTGGCTCCCGTCTCTCCTCATAGTTTGTCCATGAGACCTCTTGTCCTTCCGAGTTCACAGGAAATTTTGATTAGAGTAAGTTCACTTCATAAAGAAATCCATCTTAATTGCGATGGACAAAGAGTATTTGCTTTTCCACCACCGCTTGAATTAAAAATCACAAAAAGTAAAAGACCTTTAAAACTTGTTCAAACATCTTTCACAAGCTATTTTGAAAAATTGAGGAATAAACTCTTATGGGGAATTGATCTCAGGAACAATCTTAATAACAGAAAGAGATAATGGGGACTAAATACCTGCTGA
>CAZUOC010000332.1:0-3589 GCA_964622335.1 uncultured Ignavibacteriaceae bacterium | reverse complement strand
TTCCGAAAAAGCTGGTGGTTATTCAATACTAAGATTAATAGAAAGAGATTTACCAAGAGCAAAAACTTTTAAAGAAGCGAGAGCTGATGTATCCGGGAAATACCAGGAAAGTGAAAGTAAAAGATTAGATCAGCAGTACATAGAAAGATTAAAGAAAAGGTATGAACCTGTTATATATTATTCTGAACTTGAAAAAGCATTTCAGGAAAACAAGTAATCTGATTCCGGTTCTTTTTGTAGCCCTTTTTATTTCAGGCTGTAGTAAAGAACCGGATAGAACAGACTATGTAGCAAGGGTTAATAATTCGTATCTTACAAAAAAACAGCTTAATGCAATGGCAGATACTTTAGGAGATAAAAATAATTTTTATAAAAGTGAAATTATCAGGAACTGGATCGACGAGGAATTGTTATATCAGCAGGCTGTAGATGAAGGAATTTTAAATGGGGATGAATATAAAAGGATTATTGATGAGTCGAAAAAATCGCTTGCAGGTGCTATGCTGTTGAAAGAGGTTTCGGATAAGTATGATTTAAATTACAATAACGATGACCTGAAGAAATTTTTAGAAGCACACAAAGATGAGTTTAAATTACTGCAAGATGCCTACGCCATTAATCTCGTTGAATTTAGCAATGAAAGTGACGCTATTCGATTCAGAGGAACAGCCTTAGAGGAAGGATGGGAAAAAACAGAAGAACCCGGTAAAAACTTTTCTTTTACCAAAGAACAATCGCACGTAATGTTAAGAGAGGATGAAATTTATCCTTCGGAGTTAAAGAATGTACTTGGTGAATTAAATTCCCAGGAAATAAGTATAATTATTTCTCCTGATTCGTCAACTTATATAGTAACACAGCTTCTAGAAAAATATTCTTCGGGAACTGTCCCGCCATTCGAATTTGTAAAAGATATAATTGAAAGCAGTTTTATTGCTTCTGAAAAACAAAAGATTATTAATGAATATATCAAGCGGCTTTACTCCGATAATGATATAGAAGTAAAAAATTAAGGTAACCGATGAAATTAAATATTTTTTTCCTTCTTATTTTTTGCTCTGCTGTTCTTAATGCACAGGAAGTGCTCGATAAGGTTGTTGCAGTTGTTGATAATGAAATAATTCTGAAAAGTGAGTTGGATTTTCAGGCAAACCTTCTGGCTGCACAAAAAAATATTGATCCTTCTACTCCCGGTCTCAGGGAAAATGTATTAAATGCAATGATTGAGGAAAAGCTTGTATTGGCACAGGCTGCTCTCGATTCTATTACAGTCTCTGATGATGAGGTTAACCAGAGAATTGATTACCAAATCAGTATGTTTACCCAGCAATATGGTTCGAAAGAAAAAGTAGAACAAATATATGGAATGAGTATTGAGAAAATTAAAAGAGAATTAAGAGATGAAGTAAGAAAAAACCTGATGATCCAGCGGATGAAAGATAAAAAGTTTTCATCTGTTGAAGCATCGCGGAGGGAGGTGGAGCAGTTCTTCGATACATATAGAGACAGTATTGGTATAATTCCTGAAAAAGTTACAATATCACACATTTATAGAAATCCAAAAGCTTCAAGTGAAGCACGGCAGAATGCTTTAGACCTTGCAAAGTCACTTTTGGATTCTATTAAAGCGGGAGCGGACTTTGCAGAGCTTGCCAAAAAATATTCTGAGGACCCGGCAAGTGCAAAGCATGGAGGCGATCTCGGCTATGTAAAGCGCGGCGTGTTTTATCCTGAATTTGAATCGGCGGCTTTTTCTCTGGAAGTCGGACAGATCTCAGATGTGGTTGAAACTCCTGTTGGATTTCATATAATTCAGCTTATTGATAAAAGAGGAGAATCTATCCACACAAGGCACATACTCATTAAAATTAAAACTGATGAACAAGATGATCTTAAGGCAATTGATTTTCTTTCCGCAGTACGCGACAGTATTATTAAAGATCCCGGAACCTTCGCTGATTATGCAAAAAAATATAGTGAGGATAAGCAAACTTCTGTATTTGGCGGAGAGCTTGGAACATTTTATATGAGCCAGCTCGATAAATCTTTAGTTGATCCCGTTTCGAAGCTTAAGGAAGGTGAAATTAGTTTCCCCCGTAGAATCGATTATGGTGCTGATAATTATGGCTACCATATTATTTATCTTGAAAAAAGGATTCCGGAACACCCGGCAAGTCTTGATACAGATTATCCTGAAATAAAAAAATTGGCAGATGAGTATAAGAAACAGGAAAAATACCAGGTGTGGATAAAAGAACTAAAAGAAAAAATTTACTGGGATATAAGAACATAAAAAATGAATGATTTATCATTCCATTCACTTTAAAATAAAACAGGAATTATATTTTTGAAAGACTCAATAGAAATGCAGGACGATGTTAAGCTTGTTGAAGAGTTGAATTCAACAGTAAAAAATGTTAAAGATGAAATTGCCAAAGTTATAGTTGGGCAGGATGAAATAATCGACCAACTTTTGATTTCCCTTTTTGCCCAGGGGCATTGTCTTCTTATTGGCGTTCCGGGACTTGCCAAAACTCTTCTCATAAAAACTCTTGCCGAAGTTATGGATTTGAAATTCAACAGGGTGCAATTCACCCCCGATTTAATGCCGAGCGATATTACCGGAACAGAAATAATTGAAGAAGATGCAATTACAAAAAAGAGAAACTTCAGGTTTGTTTCGGGACCTATTTTTGCAAATGTTATTCTTGCTGATGAAATAAACAGAACTCCTCCCAAAACGCAAGCTGCGCTTCTAGAGGCAATGCAGGAACACAAAGTTACTGCCGCAGGAGTTACATACACACTCGATGAGCCGTTCTTTGTACTTGCAACACAAAACCCGATTGAGCAGGAAGGAACATATCCTTTACCGGAGGCACAATTGGACAGGTTTATGTTCAATCTCTGGCTGGATTATCCTTCTTTCGAAGAAGAAGTAAAAGTAGTACAAACCACTACAAGCCAGTATAAGGCAGAATTAAAAAAAGTTCTTAATGCTGAAGAAATAATAAATTTCCAAAAGCTTGTCAGGAAAGTTCCTGTTGCAGATAATGTAATTGAATTTGCTGTCAACATTGCAAATAAAACGCGTCCTTCCAATGAAAATTCACCGCAGTTTATAAAAGACTGGATTACGTGGGGTGCCGGACCAAGAGCATCGCAATATTTAATTCTTGGTGCAAAAACAAGAGCAGTTATACAGGGAAGATACACTCCGAACATTGATGATGTTAAATCAGTTATGGTTCCTGTTTTGCGTCACAGGATCATAACAAACTTTAATGCTGAAGCTGATGGCATTACATCTCTTGAAGTAATAACAAAGCTTATCAAAGAAGTAAATACTTAATTTTATTTCTGTCCTTTTATTCCTTAACAATTAACCGTCTATTCTTTTGCTTATTTTTAGATAAAAACATAAATTGTTAGGAATATTAGTAGGCAATACGGGGCAACATACCACTATTGTTGGCTTCTAAAAAGGTAATTCATGTTAGAAAAACAAAACACCGAACAAATTGAAAGACTTTTTGAGCTTATAGAGATTCTAAATCGTCTCAACGATTTCGACGAAATACTACGCGTG